>CBIHMD010000009.1:0-15471 GCA_966210655.1 uncultured Thalassospira sp. | reverse complement strand
CGCGATGCCCTTGCCCGCACCAAGGCGTTGCTTAACACCGCACCCGAAAACGATCTGGCAAAACAATTGGCGCGCGAAGCCGCCGCCTTCGCCGATTGCGCCGTAAGCCACGATTTCCGCGAAGGTGTCAGCGCCTTTGTTGAAAAACGCAGCCCGCAATTTGGCAAATCATAAGAAAATTCAGGGAAGAAAATCATGGCAGGTTTAGCTGGCAAAACACTGTTCATCACCGGCGCATCGCGCGGGATCGGCAAGGCAATCGCGCTGCGTGCGGCACGCGACGGGGCAAATGTCGCAATCATCGCCAAAACCGATGAACCCCATCCCAAACTGCCAGGCACCATTCACAGTGCCGCCGCCGAGATCGAGGAAGCCGGTGGCAGGGCACTTGCCCTTAAAACCGATATCCGCGAAGAAGACCAGATCGCCGATGCCGTTGCCAGAACCGTTGAAACCTTTGGCGGGATCGACATCCTGATCAACAATGCCAGCGCGATCAACCTGACCCCGACCCTGCAAACACCGATGAAACGGTTTGACCTGATGTATCAGGTCAACACGCGGGCCAGTTTCGCCTGTGCGCAGGCCTGCCTGCCGCATCTGATGAAATCGGACAACCCGCATATCCTGACCATGTCGCCCCCGCCCAACCTGTCGGCACAATGGTTTGCCAACCACACCGCCTATACGATTTCGAAATACGGTATGAGCCTTGTGACGCTGGGTCTTGCTGCGGAATTCGCCGATGAAGGTGTCGCTGTTAATTCGCTTTGGCCCGTCACCGTGATCGAAACCGCCGCCCTTAACATGATCCCCGGTCTTGAACAGGGTCGC
This sequence comes from uncultured Thalassospira sp., assembly GCA_966210655.1. Taxonomy (GTDB): domain Bacteria; phylum Pseudomonadota; class Alphaproteobacteria; order Rhodospirillales; family Thalassospiraceae; genus Thalassospira. Next base: position 14,637 of record CBIHMD010000009.1, on the reverse strand, counting down.
GCACGTAGCCCCGAAATCCTTGCCGATGCCGCGCACGCCATCCTGACATCCCCCGCGCGCGACGTTACCGGTGGTTTCTTCACCGATGAAAGCGTGCTCGAAGCCATCGGGATCACGGATTTCGAACCCTACAACCTGACACCGGGCAAGGCCCCCTATCCGGATTTCTTCCTTGAACTGGACCGAAACGGCAAAAACGATCCGGCCGTCGCCCAGCTTCTTGAAAAACTGTCCGCAACACGCAAGGCCGCCTGAACCCTTTTTCGTCGGCGTTGGGGAGTGTGTGCCCTGACGTCATCGGGATCTGATTTCATTCGGGATCAGGTCCCACTCGCCCGCTGAACTCGACCCGCCCTTTTGGGCGGGTTCTTTTTGGCCATATGCACAAACAACAAAGCACCGCCTTTAGGGCAGTGCTTCGTTGGGAATGCGCAAGTGACGTTGAGGGTAAGACAGGTCAGCGCAAATCTTTAAATTATTCAGGATGCTGCGCGACGATCCAGCGACTGGCGCGGCATCACACAGCTTTTGACCGCCGGGGTCGGGCACATCATCTGTACCGACAGGGCAAGGGCCAGGTCATTGTTGCTGTGTTCACGATCCAGAAAACGTTCCGACCAGGCCTTGTCGCAGTTTGCCGACAGAAACGCGCAGCGCATCATGGCAAAGCCCGAAGAACCGAAACAGTTGTTCTGACCACTCAGATCGGCAAACCAGCTCGCGATGGCATCGTGGGCTGCCTGATCAAGGATGTCCTGCATGCTTTCTTTTTCAGTCGTGGAAACGGAATCCTGCTGCAACGCGGTACGCAACTCGTTCACCAGACGCTGATGGGCCTGCGGATTATCCACACTGAACGAGCGCAACCACGCCCGCGCGGTCTCGTCAATCAGGCGAGTCACAGCAGCAGATTCAAAAGCAGCGTAGGCATAACCTTTGGATGCGATGGTCAGGTCAGTCATATTTGCGGCCCCTTCGGGCTAAATGGCGACAATCGGCGATTAACTCTTTGGTAAGGATTATGATCACCGAAAAACCGCAGCATATTTTGATCAAATCAGGGCGTTTTTGTGGCGCGACCCATGCAAGAAAATCAATGCACTATGACGAATTAGCAGGCAGCTTTGCATTTTCGCCCTTTTTCCCCGCCATGATCTGATCAAGCGGCTTGACCGGCCATGACAGAATCTTGAGTTTCTCGTCCTTTGTCAGGCTTTCGACCCCCAACCGGGCCAGCTTTTCATAGATGATCCCGATCTCGATCTGGGTACGACGGTCGGGTTTGCGCACGGGCAAAAGGGCCGAATGCAACGCGTTGGCAAACGGGTCCTCGATCAGGCGCAGCAACCCGTCCTTGACGTCCTCGTCCGGCGCTTCCGCCGTCAGGCGTGCCAAAGTCGCAAGTTCTTCGGGTGATTCGGTTTCTTCCGGTGTGACAAAAAGCTTCATCCGGCGTGCCGCACGCCCGATGGCAAGGCTGCTTGACCAATGCGTCAGCCACGGTGCCAGAACAAGCCCCGCCAGAATTGGCGACAGCCACCAGAAGAACGCCGCATCCACAAATAGCGCCACCGCCCCCCAGATAAGGCCGATCACGATAATCGTGCGATGGGTTTTAAGTGCGGCTGCAAACGGCACCCCCGTATCATCGCGTTCCTGTGCGTCCCAACCAACCTGATTGCCGGTCAGAACCGAAAACACGAACTGCGCATGCAACATCATCATGATCGGTGCCTGAAGGGCGGAATAAAGCGTTTCAAGGATACCACTCGCCAGCACCATCACCCCGCCATACTTTTTACGGTCACGGCCAAGGCAAACCATCAGGATCGAGATGATTTTGGGCACCACCAGCATACCGATGGTAAAGACCAGCAACACCAGCATCTCGAATGACCGGTCAACCGGCCATTGCGGGAACATCGTGAACTGGCCGGGGAAGAAGCTATAAGTCAGTTGCGTGTTTTGCAGCGTCGCAATCGTTGAAGAAAGCAACAGCAAAAGCCACAGCGGCGATGAGCCAAAGCTCATGACCCCCATAAAGAAATGAAGACGGGTTAGCGGCCTGAACCCCGGCGCAAACAAAAGCCGCGCATGCTGCATATTGCCCTGGCACCAACGGCGATCACGGATTGCATAATCAATCAGGTTCGGCGGCAATTCTTCCCAGCTGCCTTCAAGCTGCGGGATCAGCCAGCAACGCCAGCCTGCCTTGCGCATAAAGGCGGCCTCGACAAAATCATGGCTCAGGATATGCCCGCCCATCGGCGGCTTGCCCGACAGAACAGGCAACCCGCAGCAATCAATGAACGCCTGCACACGAATGATCGCGTTATGACCCCAATAATTCGAACTGCCCATGCACCAGAATGACAGACCCGCCGACATGGTCGGACCATGAACGCGCGAAATGAATTGCAGGATACGGGCAAACAGGGTCTGACGACCGGTTGGCTGCGGCGGGCTCTGGATGATCCCGGCATCGGGATTGTTTTCCATCAGATAGGCCATATTCACCATGGCCTCGCCCGACATCACACTATCGGCGTCAAACACGATCATATGATCGTAATGCGTCGCATAGGTCTCGCAGAATTCCTTAAGGTTGCCGGATTTGCGTTCGGTATTTTCCGCACGACGGCGGAAGAATATCTTGCCGCGCGCCTTCAGATCGGCACAGGCCTTGGCCCATGCCACTTCCTCGGCGATCCAGATATCCGGGTCACGGGTATCGGACAGAACAAAGAAATCAAACGCATCAATTTCGCCCGTCGCGGCAAGGCTTTCATAACTTGCCCGCAGCCCGGCAAACACCCGGTCGGGATCTTCGTTATAAACCGGGATCACCACCACATTCTTGGATCTGAGCGACCCTTTGCGTGCGATCGGCTTCAACCGTTTCAACGTGATGGCATCCAACCCGAACCCACGCAGGAATATCCCGACAATCCCCGTAAAGAAGGACAGCGAAATCCATGCAAAATTGATCGTGAAGAACGCAATGACCACCATTTCCATGACGGTCAGCTGATCCGCACCCAATACGTCCGCCATCAGCCACGCGGCATAGGCGGTTGCAAAAATCGACGCGCCAAACAGGAAAATGCGCCGCGATCCGACACCGGGACCGCGCAGCTTTACTGCCGGGTCAAGGTTATCATCATCAACGCCATTTTTGGCTGGGCTGTCGGACATGGGATCGGAAATCCGGTTCATAAGGTTCTAGTTTTCCCTGAATGCAACTTGCGATGTTCTGAACGAAACGCAATACGCGGCCAAATGTGCCCAACCGGAATTGCAGCGGGCATCAAAATACCCACGGCATGGTCCATGTCTCGCTCAGCACCCTGTCACCATATTGCAGGAAGGCCCGCAGATTTGAACTTTGTGCTTCGCCGGTTCCAATCACGTCAAACATCACGCGAATACCACCGTTTTCCGGGTCCTTGATAAGGCGGACATTACGGATTTCAGCATTCGAAGCACTGATATTGGCCTGAAGGTTATCAAGATCAGCCAGATAATATTCAAGCTCTTCGCCCGCAAAGTTCAGGATGAAACGGGTTGCCGCCTGCGCATCATCACCACCGGATGGGATATGCATGATACGCGTATCTGTCGCCTGCGAAAGCTTGTGCAGATCGCTGCCATCCTGCATTGCCGCAATCTGATATTCAACGGTCAACTCGCTTCCGGCTTCGGGTTTGTTCTCAGGCATCCAGAACGCAACGACATTGTCGTTGCTTTCGCTCGGGCTTGGAATTTCGACCAGTTCGACATGGCCTTTGCCCCAATCGCCTTTTGGCGTCACCCAATAGCCGGGCTGCTGGTCAAAACGGGTATCAAGATCCTGATAATGATCGAAGTCCCGGTCACGTTGCAGAAGCCCGAAACCACGCGGATTTTCATCAAGGAACGAACTGATCTGCAAATTGGCCGGATTATCAAGCGGCCGCCAAAGCCATTCGCCTTTGCCATTATTGATCAGAAGCCCGTCACTGGTATGGACTTCACCGCGATAGTCATCAAAATTGCGACGCTTCTGTTCCCCATAAAGGAACATGCTGTTCAAGGGTGCCAAACCGATCTTTTCAACACGGTCGCGGAAAAACAGCGTGCTGCTGACATCGACCTTGCTGTTGTTACCGGGGCGAATATCAAACCGGTAGGCACCGGTCAGCCGCACGCTATCTAGCAGTGCAAAGACCGTGATCTTGCGTTCACCCTCTTTTGGGGCAACGATCCAGAATTCACGAAATACCGGAATTTCTTCACCCGACGGCCCTGCAAGATCAACGGTCAGGCCGCGTGCCATCTGCCCGGCAGCCTGTTCACGTCCCTGAATGCGGAAATAGGAAGCGCCAAGGAATGTCGCCAATTCATCGCTGTCTGCAACATTCCCCAACGGATAACGCAGGCGGAAACCGGCATATCCCTGTGTTGAAAAATCATTGCCCGACAGGCCGGTTTCACCGAAATCAAACAGTCCCGCAGAATAGGGAACAGCCTGCACCTGACCTTCACGAACAAGGTTTATCGCAACCGGCACGTCATACATGTTGCCCGGATGATAAAGGTCGAGCGCAAAGCCCGAATTCGCCTGACTGAAAAATGCGCGCTCGGATTTAAAGCGGATTTTCGCATAATTTTCCGGGCTCAGATTTGCCAATGCTTCCGGTAAATCACGATGCGGATTTTCAAACGGCTGCTTTGCAAGGTTGCGTGCGCGCTCCGTCACCTGTGCCGGATCAAAGACCACCGGCACGGAAACAGCCGGCTTTTCAGCCGTTTCTGGTGCAGCCGCACCATCTTGAACGGGTTGTACAGGATTATCGCCAGTAGTTTCGCCATTACCGGCCGCGACCGGTTCAACTGGCGCGGTCTGTTCCGGTGCATTCGACGACGGGGCTACCGCCGGCTCAGTGCTTTCTACTACCGGGCTCTCTGCTGCCGGACTGGTCGTCTCGGTCCCGGTCTGTGCCGGTACAGCAGGCTGCGTGCCTGACGACGTTTCGGTTGTGGCGCTGCTGTCCTGGGCGTGTACCAAGCCACCCGCCCCAAACGTTAAAAACCCTGCAAGCACAACCGCAAGCAGAGCATGAACCGAGCTACTGGTGACACGCTTTTGAAATCTGTACATATTTCCCGTCTGAGTTTCCCGACTGATCAGCGAATTTCCCGCTAAAGATGTTTTTGCTTAAAGAACGGGGCAGCAATGTGACAGCATATTGATAAGAATCCGGTGCTGCCAGCATTTCAAATTCCGTATTCTGCGTCTTTACGCCTGTCCTGACCAGACTCAAAGCGGCATTTTTGCATGGGGTATCCCCCTGAAATGCGGTGATTTCCATCTTGACGAACCGAAAAATATTAGCGGTTCAAAATATCGAATTTTCATAAGAAAAGGCCGGTCAAATTAATGACCGGCCTTTCCGTCAGATGAATTAAGGGGAGCTCATCTGAATTGGCGATACGCGGGATTAATACCCGACCGCACATCCATCCTTGCGCGGATCAGAACCCGCGACATAACCGGCATCGGTTTTCGCAATAAGCTGTGCGCCACCAAAACCGAAATTGGTGCTGTCGGGTGCTTCAACCTTGATCGCATGCCCCTTGGCTTTCAGGGCATCAATCACATCCGCCCCGGCCGAGGATTCAACGGCAACCTCAAGCCCGGAAAGCACCTGCCAGCGCGGCGCATCCACCGCCGTTTGCGGGTCCTGCCCCCAAAGCTGGGTCCGAAGCGTCATCTGCAAATGCCCCTGTGACTGCATGGGTCCACCCATGACGCCAAAGCTCATGACCGGATTGCCGTCGTCCCCCATCAGGAAACCCGGAATGATTGTCTGGAACGGGCGTTTTCCGCCTGCCACCTGATTGGGATGACCGTCTTTCAGGGTGAAACCGAAACCACGGTTCTGCATGCTGATCGATGTGCCCGGCACAACCACACCGGACCCGAAACCCATATAGTTCGACTGGATGAACGACACCATCATGCCGCTTTCATCGGCCGCCGTGACGTAAACCGTGCCACCATGTTTGGGCGCGCCAGCCTTGAAATCCTGCGCCTTGTTGGCATCAATCAATGCCGCACGCGATTTCAGGTAATCATCAGACAGCAGATGTTCGACCGTCACATCACGCATATGATCCAGATCGGCGACATATTCACGCATGTCTGCAAAGGCAAGCTTCATCGCCTCGATCTCAAGATGCAGGGCCTCGACCGAGTCCGGTGCATAATCGGCAATATTGGTATGACGCAAAATACCCAGCGCAATCAGGGCTGAAATCCCCTGCCCGTTTGGCGGGATTTCATGCAGCTTGACCTTGCCAAAGCTTTGCGAAATCGTTCCGACCCAGTCGGTTTTATGATTGCCAAGGTCTTCTTCGCTCAGGACCGCGCCATTTTCCTTGGCAAAGGCCGCAATTTTGGCCGCCAGCCGACCACGATAGAAACTCTCGCCACCGGTCTCTGCGATATCTGTCAGGCTTTCCGCAATCGCGCGGTTGATGAACAATTCACCTGCTTTTGGTGCCTTGCCACCGGGCAGGAATGCCTCGGCAAAGCCCGGCTGCCTGCCCAAAAGATCACCGCCCTTTTCCCAAAGCGTTGCAATGATCGGGGAAACGGAAAAACCACGGCTGGCATATTCGATTGCCGGTTCAAACAGCTTTTCAAACGGCAATTTGCCGAATTTGTCTGAAATCTCGCGCCAGGCCGAAACCGCCCCCGGTACGGTAACCGATTCCCAGCCGCGTTGCGGCATGGCATCCGCCCCGGCAAAGCGTTCCGGCGACCATGCTGCGGGCGCACGACCTGACGCATTAAGGCCATGCAGTTCCTTGCCATCCCAGATGATCGCATAGGCATCCGAACCAAGCCCGTTGCCCGTCGGTTCAACCACCGTCAATGCGATGGCAGATGCCAGCGCCGCATCGGCGGCATTCCCGCCCGCCAGCAACATGCGCAAACCGGCCTGTGCCGCCAATGGCTGGGATGTCGAGACAACATTGCGCGCAAGCACCGGTGACCGGCGTGAGGCATAAAGCGCGTCATGACGAAGTTTCATTGGAGTCTCCTAACTCGCTTGATCGCCGTCCTGTTCGTCGGTGGCGGGACGGTTCTTTTTGCGCATTTTAAGGATGGAACGGACACTAAAGATAACCGACAGCAACGCCGCCGCCAGAAGAATGGCTGAAATCGGTCGGGTAAAGAAGGTCGTCCAGTCCGGATCGCTCATCAATGCACGACGCAAATTGGTTTCGGCAATCGGCCCAAGGATCACGCCCAGCACCAGCGGTGCCAGCGGATAATCAAGGCTTTTAAGGCCATAACCAATCAGACCGATAATCCCCAGAAGATACAGGTCCGTCACCCGGTTATTAAGCGCAAACGCCCCAATAACGCAGCAAATGATGACGGTCGGCACGATGAACTGCTTGGGAATGTCGGTCACCCGCAGGAACAGGCGCATGGATGCGACACACACCACCAGCATCATCAGGCTGGAAACGATCATGGCAATGAACATGCCATAGGCCAGATCGGCATGATCCATGATCAGGCGCGGGCCAACCGAAATCCCGTGCACCATCAATGACGCCATCAGAATGGCATCAACCGCAGAACCGGGGATGCCCAACGCAATCATCGGGATCAGACCACCACCCGCCGTCGCAGAATTCCCTGCCTCGGACGCGACCACACCATCGGCACAGCCTTCGCCGAATTTTTCCGGGTTTTTGGAACTGCGTTTGGCCTGATCATAGGCCAGCAGATTGGCGATGGATCCACCCGCACCCGGCAGCGCACCAATCAGAACCCCGATCATCGAAGACCGGAACAGATTGATCGGCGCCATCAGGACTTCGCGCATGACTTTCCATGTCTTGAAGTCGATGACATCGGGGATCAGCGCCTGATTGGTTTTCTTGCCATGAATTTCGACTTCGCTCAGAAGCTGGCTGATCGCGAAAATCCCAATCAGCACGACAAGGAACGGCAAGCCCGGCATCAGAAGATCGGTATCAAAGGTCAGGCGCGATTTGCCCATCATCGGGTCCGGCCCGATGGTCGCAATGCCAAGGCCAATGACGCCCGCGATCAAACCACGGATTAACGAATTCCCGACAAGGCTGGCAACAATCGTCAGTGCAAAGACGATCAGCGCGAAATATTCCCACGGGCCAAGCTTGACCGCAATCAGTGCGAGCGGCGGGGCGGCCACGATCAGAACGATGGTCGAAATCACCGTCCCGAAGAACGATGCCCATCCACCAAGTGAAAGGGCCCGGCCCGGTTCCCCCTTGCGCGCCATCGGAAAGGCATCAAAGGTCGTGGCGACCGAGCTTGGTGTTCCGGGAATCCCTAGAAGGGCGGCACTGATCAGGCCGCCGGTATAACCACCGACATAAACCGACAGCATCACCGACACCCCCTGCAGGGGCTCCATGGCAAAGGTCAGCGGCAAGGTCAGGATAATCGCCATTGTTACGGTAAAACCGGGGATGGCCGCGGCAATAATCCCGGCAACCGACCCGATCAGCATGTATGTCAGGGTATCAAAGGCAAATACCTGATGGGCCCCGGCAAGAAACGCATCCAGCATAATTTAAACTTTCCCGCCTAACCCGCGAACAGAACGCCGCGCGGTAAGAACACATTGAAAACTTCTGCAAACAGCAGGTTCAACCCGACCGAAAAAATCAGGGCGGCGATGATGGACTGAATGACGGTTCGTCGGGAAACACCCGCAATCATCAACTGCGCAATCAGCAGAAAGACAAAACTTGCAAGCGAGAACCCGGTCCAGGGCATCACACCAAGATAAACCGCGAACAGGACAAACAGACCAATGGCGACCCGGCGCACATAAAGCCACTGGGTAAAGGCAGAACCAACATCCGCAAGGCCCCCCGCCCGCACGATTTCAATGATCGAGCGAACAGCCGCCAACAGGCAAAGCCCGGCCAGCAGGGCAAAGACAAGTTTCGGGAACGTGCCCGCCCCCAGCGGTTCCCAGCGTGACGTTGGCAAACCTGCCGCCATCGAGGACAGAACAACAGAAACGCCACCAAAAACGATATAGGAGATCAGCCGCGCCAATTCGGTGCGGGCGCGCGAAGCAGCGGATACACCTGTATCCGCTGCTGCTGCCTCCGTCACCTTGACGGTCATCCTTCGAGCTTGCCGACAAGCTTCGCGATGGTCGCGTTCAGCTTATCAAGATAGGCGCTGTATTTTTCCTGACCATAAAACACCGGATCGGCACCGGCATTTTTCATCAGCTTGATCACGTCTTCGCGCTGCATGACTTTTTCGATATGGGCTTCAAGCGCATCAACGGTTTCCTGCGGCGTGCCTTTCGGCAGAACCACACCACGCGTGATCACCAGCTCGGCATCCATGCCAAGTTCTTTCAGCGTCGGAACATCAGGTGCATCGTCGGTGCGTTCCTCGGTACCAACGGCTGCATAAATCAGATCACCATTGTCGACAAACTGCTTGGCAGACGAAATGTCACCAATGGCGATATCGATATTGCCACCCATCAGGGCACGGATACGCTCACCCGTGTCGGTATATCCGACATAGGAAAACTGAAGCCCCATGGCTTCTTCGATCATCGCGATATGAACATGCGGAATCCCGCCCAGCGTCACACCGGCACGAACGGCACCCGGATGTGCTTTGGCATAGGCAACCAGTTCTTCAAAGTTCGAAAAATTATCGTTCTTCGAAAGCGTCAAATACTGCGGCGATGACGCCACCAGTGCGACCGGAATGAAGCTGTCCCAGTTCAGTTCGGTAATCCCGGTCTGGTTCGATACCAGAAGACCTTCGTGAATCTGCGAAATGGTATAGCCATCTGCCGGACGCTTGGCGAATTCGGCAAGGCCGACATTACCACCCACGCCGGGCATATTGATGACAGGCACGGCCTGACCGGTTTCTTCGGCAAGCCCTTGGGCAACGATACGCATCAGCGTGTCACTGCCGCCACCCGGCCCCCACGGCACGATGAATTCAATCGGTTTTTCGGGATAGCTCTGCGCCTGCGCGGGTGCGGCAAAGGCAGCAGCCATCAAACCGGCGGCTACGGCAATCTTGCGGAACATCTGTTCTGCCTCCTGATGAGATTTGATACCTGAGTCTGAACCAATTAATATTTGGTTTGTTCATTTTGTCGTCATATTGTTGGCATTCTTGCTTTTGGTTCGCAACTATTAAATCTGATTAATCCTGATTAATTGCCAGATTAAGCTGATTACCAGCGCAAAACATTTGCCAACCACAACCGATCAGGGTTAGTACCAATACACCTAGATAGTCATTATTGGTTTGGATTGGTTCATCATGATTGAAATCGAAGGCACCATGAGCCTGTACCTGCTGTGGGGTGCAGCAATGCTGTTTGCCGGCATCGTTGGCGGCATTATGGCCGGGCTTTTGGGCGTCGGCGGCGGCATCGTCATTGTGCCGGTGCTGTATCATTTCCTGACCACCATGGGTGTTGATGAAAGCCTGCGCATGCAGGTCGCCGTTGCCACCTCGTTAACGACGATTATCGCCACCGCGATTTCATCCACCCGAAGCCATTATAAAAAGGGCTCGGTCGATATCGCCCTGCTGAAACACTGGGGCCCGGCAATTGTCGTCGGTGTCCTGATTGGCACCGCGATTGGCGGTTTTGCCGATGGTCGCGTTCTGACCATCGTGTTTGCCGTCGTGGCCCTGCTGGTTGCGGCCAACATGATTCTGGTCCGGGATCGCGAAACCGATACCCAGAAAAACCCGCCCAAATCCGTCTGGGCCGTTCTTGGCGTCATCGCCGGCAGCCTGTCGGCCATGATGGGCATCGGCGGTGGTACGATCTGCGTGCCGGTGCTTAACTTCCTTGGTTATGACATCCGCCGTGCGGTGGGCACCTCGGCCGCAATCGGCCTGATCATCGCCCTGCCCGGCACCATCGGTTATGCCATGTCCGGTATCGGCGTGGATGGGCGTCCGCCCTTCTCGCTGGGCTATGTCAACGTTCTGGCTGCGGCCCTTCTGATCCCGATGACGGTTCTTTTCGCACCGGTTGGCGCACGCATCGCGCATTCCATCCCAAGGCGCGCCCTTCGCATCTGTTTTGGCCTGTTTCTGGCCATCACATCATTGCGCATGTTCTATGATCTGATTTCCTGATATCTGATTGGGATTGATGCTGTTCCGGACCGATGAAACCGCAAGGGTGCAAAACGCGGGCAACGGTTTGAAACAGGTTCGCCTTCAACGTCCAGATAACGATAAAAAAAGCCATGAATGACATCGCAACCCAGGGGTTGGCAGAAAAGCTGAGAACAAGCTTTGCCGCGGGAGAATTCGTCAAGAACGGGCGCGTCATCGCCGAACGCGAACTGGCCGAACAGCTTGATGTCGGGCGTCGTGCGCTGCGCAAGGCATTGGATCAGCTTGAATCTGATGGCCTGATCTGGCGCCGTCAGGGTCAGGGCACCTTTGTCGGCACCCCACCCACACCACGCCTGCGCAAGCTTGAAGGACTGGCCACCCGAACAAGCCCGTTTGAAATCATGGAAGTCCGGCAGGAGATCGAGCCCTCGATGGCCCGGTTTGCCGCCCTTCGCGCCTCGCAGGCCGATATCGACACCATGCGCACCATGATCGAAAACGCTGCCAACGCCAAAAATCAGGGCGAATATGAAAAATGGGACGCGGCTTTTCATCAGAAACTGGCCGAAAGTGTCCGCAACACGCTGTTTCTGGCCGTGTTCGAAGCCGTAAGCGCCGTCCGCCGCGAAGCCGCATGGGCCCGCATGCGCGAAAGCAGCCATTCGGATCGCCTGATCAACGACCTGAGCGCCCAGCATCGCGAAATCGTCGATGCCATAGAACATCGCGACCCCAAACGCGCAGAAGACGCCATGCGGCGTCATCTGGTTCAGGTCGAACAGGCGTTAAAGCAAATCTGACCGGAAATCCGGCTATCGATTACGCCACCGGCGCAAACGCGGCAAATATCCCGTCATAGGTTTTCACCGGCGGGCTGGCATAAGCACCGGCCTTGCTGGTCTGAAGCCCAAGCATCCCCATCGCCTCGATCAGCTTGACCGCCGCACTGACCCCGTCAATCACCGGCACGCCAAGCTCCGCCTGCAATCTGTCGGCAATATCGGTCATCCCGGCACAGCCCAGAACAATCGCCTCGGCACCATCTTCGGCAAGGCAGTTTTCCGCCGAAATTTTCAGCGCCAGATAGGCCATATCCGCATTCTCGCCCTCGAAATCGAGTGTCCGAACACCCGCCGCCCGCACCACACATTGCGATGACGCCCCGTATTTCGACACCAGATGTTCAAGCGGTCGCACCGATACCGCCATCGGGGTGACAATCGCAAAGCGCGATGCAACGATGGCCGCAAACCGAAGGGCTGCCTCGCACAAGCCCATCACCGGTGCCTTGGTCAGGCAGCGCGCCGCATCAACACCGGTATCATCAAAACACGCCACGACATATCCGCTGATCTTCCCGCCCGATGCCCCGTCTGCCTCAAGCCCGCGCATCGTCGCAAGCAATCCAACACTGGCAAACGCCTCGTCATAATAGCCTTCAATACTGGCCGGGCCGAATTGCGGATTAAGGGCCAAAACCTCGGTCCCCGATGCGACAATACGGCGCGCCTGCACACCAACCTTTTCGGTAAACCCGACCGACATATTGGGATTGATAACCGCGATCCGGGTCATGCCTGCTGCCCCTTGCGATGCCGCAGGATCAGGACCGAACCAAGTGCAATGGCAATCACCACAAACGAAAAGCCCGTCGTCACCGTGCCCAGTGCATAAAGTACTGGCGTCGTCACGTTGGTCGTCATCCCGTAAATCTCAAGCGGCAGGGTATTAAGTGCGCCCGCCGTCATCAGGGTCCGGGCAAACTCGTCATAGGACAGGGTAAAGGAAAACATCGCGACCCCAATCAGGCTGGGGGCCACCATCGGCAAAACAATATGCCAGATGGTCTGCCAACTGCTTGCCCCCAGATCACGGGCCGCTTCCTCATAGGACGGATCAAACCGGTTAAACACCGCAAACATGATCAGAAGCCCGAACGGGAAGGTCCATGTCAGATGCGCGCCAAGGGCCGATGTAAACCACTGCGGTTGCCAGCTCACGATATTGAACAGCAATCCGATACCAAGCGAAATCAGGATCGACGGCACGATCAGGCTGGCAATCGCCAGATAGAAAATCACGCTGTCCCCTTTGAACCGCTTGCGAAACGCCAGCCCCGCCATAAAGGACACCAGAACCGTCACCACCATGACAATCAAACCAAGCTTTAAAGATCGCAGGAACGATCCGCCAAAATCCCCGACCGCCTGCTGTTCAAACAGATTGCCGAACCAATGGACCGAAAATCCATTCATCGGGAAGGTCAGACCGCCATTTTCACCCTGAAATGACAGGATAAAAATCGTCAGCATCGGCCCATACAGAAACAGCACAAACAGCGCAAAGAAGGCCGCCAGAAAATAGAAACTTGTCGGGCGTTTTTCGCGGGTCTTCGCCATCTCAAAGCTCCTTCCTGATATCGACCATGCGAAGCAACGCCGTCACGATCAAAAGCACGGTCACCAGAAGAACCACCGCACTGGCCGCCGCCGCCGGATATTGCAGTAACCCGATTTCATTGGAAATCTGAAGCCCGACCGACGCACTCTGGCCGCCGCTCATCAAACGCACCGTGATGAAATCACCCATCACAACCGTGATGACAAAGATCGAACCGATTGCAATGCCGGGCTTTGATAGCGGCACAATCACGTGCCGCAGGGTTTCAAACCCCGATGCCCCGGCATCACGCGCCGCCTCGATCAGGGAACGATCAATGCGCATCATCGAATTGAAAATCGGCACCACCATAAACAGGGTGTAAAGATGCACATCCGCCAGAACGACCGCAAAATCCGAAAACAGCAGGAATTCAAGCGGCTCATCCACAATACCCAGCCCCATCAGGGCTGAATTCAAAAGCCCGTTGCGCCCCAGAAACGGAATCCACGAAATCATGCGAATGATGTTCGATGTCCAGAACGGGATCGTGCACAGCATGAACAAAACGATCTGCCATGTCAGGCTGCGCACATGGAACGCCAGGAAATAGGCAACCGTAAACCCGATCATAAGCGTGAAGCCCCAGGTCAGGGCGGCATATTTGAATGTATTAAGGTAAATCTGCCAGGTTACTGAAGACCCCAGCAGGTATTTGTAATTTTCAAAAATGAAGTCGGGCAGAATGCGGTATTCGTCATAGTCCCAGAAACTGACGACAATAATCGTCAGCAACGGCACGACCAGAAAGATCGCAAAGATCAGCGCCATCGGCGAGATCAGGAAATACGATGATCGCTTGGACATATCAAACGCCATTGTCTGCCCTTTGAACCGGAAAAATCATCAAACACATAAGGGTAGGTATCGGGCGCAACCAAAGCTGCGCCCGAACCCGCGCCTTAATTCGTTGGGTAAGAATCGAGAGTTTCGGGCATCGTCACAAACTCCAGACCGCGCTTGCGCGCTTCGCGCACGATGGACGGAAGCGCCTGCGGAGTACTCGTGGCGGC
>CBIHMD010000008.1:0-15618 GCA_966210655.1 uncultured Thalassospira sp. | reverse complement strand
TCCCGAGGCCGTGTTTGGCCCGACGCCGCATTTCTATCCCTTTATCGTCAATGATCCGGGCGAAGGCACACAGGCCAAGCGTCGTGCACAGGCGATGATCCTTGATCATCTGACCCCGCCTTTGACGCGGGCAGAAAGTTACGGGCCGCTTAAGGATCTGGAGGCGCTGGTTGATGAATATTACGACGCAGCCGCGGTCGACCCAAGGCGGCTGGTGATCCTGAAACGCGACATTCTTGAGCTTGCCATTCGTATCGGCCTTGATCGCGATTGCGGCATTGAGCCGGACGAGGATGAGGAAAGCGCACTTGCCAAGCTTGATAACTATCTGTGCGAGTTGAAGGAACTTCAGATCCGCGACGGTTTGCACATCTTTGGCAAAGCCCCGGAAGATGATCTTTTGACCGACCTTCTGGTCGCACTGGCAAGATTGCCGCGCGGGGCAAGCGAGGGGCCAAAGGCGTCGCTTCATCGGGCCTTGGCCGCCGATATTCTTGGCGATCCTGATTTTGATCCGCTTGATTGTGCCTTTGCCGAGTTTTGGCCGGGGACAAAGCCGGAAATCCTTGCGCAATATGACGTTGGTGCATGGCGCACCACGGGCGATACGGTGGAGCGGATCGAGCTTCTGGCGCGTGATCTGGTGGGTGGGGTTGCGGTGCCCGATCCGGCATGGAGCCGGACCAATGATGTTCTTTCCGATGTCGAAACGTCTATTCGTCCGGCGGTAACAGCCTGTGGCAAGGCCGAGATTGCCGGATTGCTGCGTGGTCTTGCGGGCAAGTTTGTCGAACCGGGGCCGTCGGGTGCGCCAACGCGCGGGCGGCCAGATGTTTTGCCGACCGGGCGGAATTTCTATTCGGTTGATACGCGGACGGTTCCGACCCCGGCGGCATGGCAACTGGGCTGGAAATCAGCCGAACTGCTGTTGGAGCGGCATGTCCAGGATCATGGTGAATGGCCCGCGGCCCTTGGTCTTTCGGTTTGGGGGACCAGCAATATGCGCACCGGGGGCGATGACATTGCCCAGGCGCTTGCCCTGATGGGGGCAAGGCCAACCTGGGACAGCGCGTCGCGCCGGGTGACCGGGTTCGAGATTATGCCCGCATCTCTGCTGGGGCGGCCGCGTGTTGATGTGACGTTGCGCATATCAGGTTTCTTCCGCGATGCGTTCCCCGGCCTGATTGACCTGTTTGACAGCGCGGTGCGTGCGGTGGCTGCACAAACGGACGAAGCTGCGGACATGAACCCGATTGCGGTACGGGTTGCGGCAGAAACCGCGAAGCTGTGTGAGGCCGGGGCAAGCCCCGATCAGGCCAGAAAACAGGCGGCATATCGCGTGTTCGGGGCCAAACCCGGTGCCTATGGCGCGGGGTTGCAGGCAATGATCGACGAAGAACTTTGGGAAGATGAGACCGATCTGGCGGATGCCTATCTGGCGTGGGGCAGTTATGCCTATGGCAACGGGGCCGAAGGCGAAGCTGCGCGTGATCTGTTTGAAATGCGGCTGTCGCGGGTGGATGCGATTGTTCATAATCAGGACAACCGCGAACATGATTTGCTGGATTCCGATGACTACTATCAGTTCGAAGGCGGAATGACATCGGCGGTCCGGCATCTGTCCGGCAGGCAACCGACGGTCTATCACAGTGATCATTCCCGCCCGGAAAGCCCGAAAATCCGAACTTTGGAAGAAGAAATTGCCCGTGTTGTCCGGGCCCGCGTGGTTAATCCGAAATGGATCAAAGGCGTGATGCGCCATGGTTACAAGGGCGCATTTGAGATGGCGGCGACGGTGGATTACCTGTTTGCCTTTGCCGCGACGGCGCGGTGCGTTGCCGATCATCATTTTGATCTGGTTTATGAGGCGTATCTTGGCGATACGGATGTGCGTGAATTCATCAGGGATTACAATCCCGACGCACTTTCTGATATCCGCAACCGCCTGCGCGAGGCGATTGATCGTGGTTTGTGGCAGCCGCGCCGAAATTCCGTCTCGGCCGATCTGATGGGGAACAACGTCCCATAACAGCGCATTATCCAACATTACGAATCACGAGAATTTTACTGTTGGAACAAACCGGGCAGTTGAAACGTTTCGTTTTCGCACCATATCTCTTTTAACCAAGTCTTAATAAGTTGGTTGAGGGACGGGGCACACCTATCGGGCCGATAACCGCACAAGACGGTTCGGCAACAGAGTTAGGAGGCCACTATGGAAAGAACGAAACACGTTCGTTTGCCTGACTATCTGCAGACCCCTCTGCCGGTTCATGCCGGACACGCAGAAATTGTCGATTTCCTGTTAAATGATGCAGACCTTCCTGACTGGTTACGTACCGATTTGCATGGTCAGGGGCATTATCGCCCGGCCCGCGGTGCGATCCATTCCATACTTGATTTGCGTGAACGGTTTAACGGCGTTCATGCACCGGTCAGTATCGAAGAATTTCGCGATGGCCTGACCGAATTGTCCCGCCATCTGCCGGGACCGGATCAAACGGCCATCGAAATTGATGCCAAGGTCCGAATTTACTGGCGTTACCTGCAAGGTGTTGAACGCCAGATTTGGCGTGCAACCATCTCCAGTGCGCATGTGGCACTTGATCATTTTCCGGTGGTTCGTGAATTGAAATCGCTGATAGCGGATGTGGTTTCAACGCGCAACTGGCTTGAACGCCGTCTTGAAGTGATCGAAAAAAGTTTCCAGAAGCCGGTGCATACCCCGAATGATGCGGTGCGCAAGGCACTGCTTCGCCTGCGTCAGATGTCACCGGGCGATCGGTTGCAACTGTTTAACAAGGCGCGGATGCGCCGCCCCGAATTGCGTAATACC
This sequence comes from uncultured Thalassospira sp., assembly GCA_966210655.1. Lineage (GTDB taxonomy): Bacteria > Pseudomonadota > Alphaproteobacteria > Rhodospirillales > Thalassospiraceae > Thalassospira. The sequence continues at coordinate 12,782 of CBIHMD010000008.1, read as the reverse complement.
GACATGCGGGAGCCCGATAAATGGGCCGATCTGGTAACTGGTGATCTTGGGTTATCATCAGGCTGAAGTAGCAAAAATACAAATCGGTTGACCGAGCCCGGTGGGGTTCCGGGGGACCGCACCCGATAAGGGTGCAAGAGCGCGGCTGGAAACGGCCGCGCTTTCTTTTGGTGTTATCGGTTGCAGGAAAATACGTTTTTCAGGGGCCGCTTGCATGGTAGGAACCGGATTGAAAACCCGAAAACTGTCCTTGATCGGGGGCGCGCTTCGCCGCATTGTTCCGACAGAAATGCAAAGGGATGAAGCAATGACCGACAACAACACGCCCGATACCGACCTGAATGCCCGCCATGATGAAAAAATGAAAAAGATCAAGGCCGCGCGCGACAAGATGATGGCGCAGAAGATCGACAAAAAGGGCCTGATCATTGTTCATACCGGCAAGGGGAAGGGCAAATCATCGTCGGCATTTGGTATGGCGATGCGGTGTGTCGGACATGGCATGAAAGTCGGTGTTGTGCAGTTCATCAAGGGCGGCTGGGAAACCGGCGAGGCAAAGCTTTTGAAGAAATTTCCCGATCTTTGCGAATTTCACGCCATGGGCGCGGGTTTTACCTGGGAAACCCAGAACCGGGCGCAGGATGTGGCACTGGCACGTGAAGCTTGGAACAAGGCGCTTGAGATGATGCGTGATCCAAGCTTTGCTATGGTGATCCTTGACGAGATCAACATCGTTCTGCGCTATGATTTCCTGCCGCTTGATGATGTTCTGGCCGCTTTGGCCGACAAGCTACCTGATCAGCACGTTGTCCTGACCGGCCGAAATGCGCCCGATACCCTGATCGAGGCGGCTGACCTTGTGACCGAGATGACCATGATCAAACATCCGTTCCGCGAACAGGGCATCAAGGCACAGATTGGTGTCGAGTTCTGATTTGCCATTTCGGCCAATCGCCAGATACAGGAAGGTTTTGAAACCGGAATGAGCGCGCGCCCTGTTCCTGCCCTGATGTTGCAAGGCACCGGCTCGGATGTCGGCAAGTCTCTGCTGGTGGCCGGGTTATGCCGTGCTTATGCGCGGCGGGGGCTTCGGGTGCGGCCATTCAAACCGCAAAACATGTCCAACAATGCGGCCGTAACTGATGATGGCGGCGAAATTGGCCGTGCGCAGGCATTGCAGGCGCGTGCGTGCGGCATTCCGACATCGGTTCATATGAACCCGGTCCTGTTAAAACCCCAAAGTGACATCGGTGCACAGGTCGTGGTGCAGGGCAAGGTCCTGACCAGTGCGAAGGCGCGGGATTATTACCGGCTGAAACGCGATTTGCTGCCGCGTGTGATTGAAAGCTTTGATCTGGTTTCTGCGGATGCCGATCTTGTGCTTGTGGAAGGTGCCGGATCACCGGCCGAAGTTAATCTGCGCGCCGCCGATATTGCCAATATGGGCTTTGCCGAGGCGGCAAAAATTCCGGTGGTTCTGGTGGGGGACATTGATCGGGGCGGTGTGATCGCATCGATTGTCGGGACGCATGCCCTGCTGTCGGAGGGGGATCGCCACTGGCTGCGCGGCTATATCATCAACAAGTTTCGCGGCGATGTGTCGTTGTTCGAACCTGCCTTGCAGATCATTCATGATCAAACCGGGCTTGAAAGTTACGGTATCGCAACATATTGGCGCGGGGCCAATCGCCTGCCGGCCGAGGATGGCGTGACGCTTGAAAAAGCCGGGCGTTACATCCGGTCGGGAACGGATGAAAACCGGATCCGGATCGCAGTGCCACATCTGCCGCGGATTGCGAATTTTGATGACCTTGATCCGCTGGCGGCCGAGCCGGATGTCGAACTTCTGATCATTAAATCGGGTGAAGTTATTCCAGCCGATATTGATCTGGTACTTTTGCCCGGCAGCAAATCGACTTTGTCCGACCTTCGTTTTCTGAAAGACCAGGGTTGGGATATCGACATTCTGGCGCATTACCGCCGGGGTGGTCATGTGATCGGCATTTGCGGTGGATATCAGATGCTCGGACGCATGGTGCATGACCTCGACGGGATCGAAGGTGCGGCGGGTTCAGAAGCCGGGCTTGGATTGCTTGACGTTGAAACGGTGATGGGCGGCGATAAGACGCTGAGCCAAACTAGCGGGCTGGCGGGACTTGGCGGGGTTACCGCCAATATTCCGGTCAGTGGCTATGAAATCCATATGGGCGAGACAACCGGGCCGGATCGCAACCGAAGCTGGCTTTGCCTTGGCGGCGGGATCATGGACGGTGCGCAAAACCCGGATGGACGTGTTATCGGATGTTATTTACATGGCCTGTTTGGCAGTGATGCGTTTCGGTCGGCTTATCTGAGTGCGATCGTCAACCGGGACCGGAATAGTATCACTGATTTCGAAGCCGGGATTGAGGCCGCCCTTGATGAGCTGGCCGATCATGTGGAAGCATGCCTTGATCTTGACGGGCTTCTGGCGTTGGCGCAAAGCCGGTCAGGATGACAGGATGATAAAAAGCGCAAGAATGGTGCGGTTTGGCGCGACAAAGCCTTTACATCGGCACATTTGCGTGGTTTGAGAGAATTTGCAATTCCGGTCCTGTAATGAATGGTGCATAGACGCCATATGGTGACAAACCGCCAAAGCGGCCCGGTTTGCGAAACGTTCATCCTTGGTTGGGTATCTTCAATTCCATGCGTCAATTACATCATTTCTGGCTGTCACCGTTTTCGCGCAAAGTGCGTCTGGTTCTGGCCGAGAAGAAGCTTGAATTCGAGCTTAAGGCAGAGCCTGTCTGGGAGCGACGCGATGCGTTCCTGTCGCTGAACCCGGCGGGCGAAGTGCCGGTTCTGGAAGAAGAAGACGGGACGATCCTGTGCGATTCAACCGTGATCTGCGAATATCTGGATGAAGTTTATACCGATACCCCGCTTTTAGGTGCGGATGCCAAGGAACGCGCGGAAATCCGCCGCCTTGTCGCGTGGTTTGACGGCAAGTTCAACCGCGAGGTTACCGATCATCTGCTGGGCGAGAAGCTTTTGAAACGTTTCTTCTCGACCGGGACGCCAGATACCAAAATCCTGCGTGCCGGGCGCACCAATGCGGCCTATCATCTCGATTATATCGGCTGGTTGTTTGAACGTCGAAACTGGCTGGCGGGTGAGCATCTGACCATGGCTGATATAGCTGCCGCAGCACAGATTTCCGTCATCGATTACATGGGTGACATCAACTGGTCGAAACATCCGCGCGCCAAGGACTGGTACATGCGGATCAAAAGCCGGCCTGCGATGCGCGATATTCTGGCGGATCGGCAGGCAAGCTTCCCGCCATCGCCGCATTATGCCGATCTGGATTTTGAATGACGGGTTCCTCGAAGGTCGACAGCTTTTACCCGGAAGGTGGCCTTAACGCCGCCAGCTATGACCTTCGTGCCGAACTTGATCGCAAATTATTCGAAGATCCGGTCCCGTTTTATCGCGATATTGCCGTCAAATCCGGTGGCCCGGTTCTTGAACTGGGCTGCGGGACCGGTCGGATTGCCGCTGCCATTCACGATGCCGGTATTGCGATTGAAGGGCTTGATCTTTCCGATGCGATGCTGGCACAGGCGCGCGCGAAATACTCCGATATGGTCTGGCACAAAGGGGATATGTGCGACTTTGATCTTGGGCGGCAGTTTGCCCTGATCATCATTCCGTTTCGCGGATTTCAGGAAATCACCGATGGCAACGATCAGCAGCGATGCCTTGCTTCGGCTTTTGCCCATTTGCGGCCGGGCGGGATACTGGTTCTTGATCTGATTGATCCCGACCTTCGGTATTGTCTGCCAGAAGGCGACCCCGAAAGTGTTGAGCTGCCGCTGCTTCCGATGCCGTCCGGCATCGGTGCATCAGACAGCCGGTTGCGGATCACCGCGATGGAGCGAACAAGCGACCCCCTGACCCAGCGGTTTGACGAACATTGGCGGTTCGAGGAAATTAATCCGGCGGGAAAAGTTTTGCGATGCGAGGATTGCTGGCATCATATGCGGTGGGTTCATCGTAGCGAGATGCGGTTGATGTTGCAGATTTCGGGTTTTGTTTCGATATCGGAATTTTCAGATTTTAACGGAAATCCGCCAAAGTATGCCACCAATCAGGTCTGGATGGCAAAACGACCGGACTGATGCCCGGCCGTTTGTTCATCCATTTTGCGCGGTGCTTAGTTTCCGGCGAATTTCTGTGCCCCCGCAAGGGCGTCTACACGTTCATCATCGGGCAGCGGAACCAGACCATTATCAGCAAGCAGGCCTGCTTCGCCGATCACCGCGTCCGAGGTGTAGGTCGAAATGAACGAGCCAAGCGTTCTGACCAGTTGCTGGTGATCGTCCTTTACATACAGGTAAAGGGCGCGCGATCCGGGATAGCTGCCGTCAAGGATCGTATCGTAATCGGGGGCAACGCCATTGATCGGCACACCCTGCATGGTATCGCGATTGCGATCCAGGTTGTTGAAACCCATAATGCCGTAGGATTTCGGGTCTTTTTCAAGTTTGCTGATGACCAGACGATCATTTTCACCGGCAGCGATATAAGCACCGTCTTCGCGGATGGTGCGGCACAGAAGGCGGAAGCTTTCGGGGTCGCTGGCTTCAAGGCTGGCGATGTCACTGAAAGTTGCGCATCCCTTGTCCATCAGAAGCTGGCCCATCAGGTCACGCGTCCCCGACGTTGGTGGCGGACCATAAACGCGGATCGGAATATCGGGCAGGTCGGCATCGATATCGGACCATTTGACATTCGGATTGGGAACGCTTGCGCCCTGAACCGGAACGGTGCGTGCCAGTGCGAGATAAAGCTGACGGGCGGTCAATGACATGGTCGGGGCATTACGTCCCGCCATAAGAACGATGCCGTCGTAACCGATTTTGATTTCGCTGATATTGCTGACCGAATTGGCGGCACAGATGGCGGTTTCCGAACCGGTGATCTGGCGTGATGCATCGACAATATCGGGATATTCCGAACCGATCCCGCCGCAGAACAGTTTGAAGCCGCCGCCAGAACCGGTGCTTTCAACCACCGGGGCCGGTTCACCGGTGGTCTTGCCGAAATATTCGGCGACCTTGGTGGTCAGTGGAAAGATCGTCGAAGAACCGACAATCCTGATCTGGTCGCGGGCCTGTGCCGTGCTGGCGGCAAGCATCATCGTTACGGATGCGGCAATGGCAGTCGTGGCAATCAAACGACGCATGGGGTCCCCCGGTCTGAAAATCTGGCGATATGGTCCCTGAAACCGGCGGGCACATATCGAATGCGGATCAGAACCTATTCCGATCCGGTTTGAACATCCATCTTTTCTATATTCGCTCTTGCCGCATCAGCGACAGGGGTTCCGTTTGAATTTTCTATGACAGTTAAATAATCCTGACGCGCGAGATCGTTGTCTTCATTGATGCGATGCAGGTTTGCGCGTTCAAAAAGCGCCTGAATATTGTTGGGGGAAAGTTCCAGCGCGCGCTGGATATCGGTCATGGCAAGGTCGTAGGTTTCAAGCATGCGCCACGCCGTGCCGCGATAAACCAGAGCTTCGACATTATTCGGATCAAGGTCGAGCGCATTGTTCAGATCGTCAATCGAATCCCAGTATTGCCCCGCCATGCCAAGGATCATGGCCCGGTCGATCCATAATGTTGGATCGTTTTTGACAATGCCAAGCGCGCGGGATTGATCGCGCCAGGCGAATTCCAGATTGCCCGCCATCATCCAGCTTTGCCCGGCCTGGGCCAGAAGCCCGGCAATGACCTGCTGGGGGGATGTGCTTTCATCGGCCAGTGCATCAAGGCGGGTTGCGGCTTCTTCGTATTTTTCAAGTGCAATCAGGGCGACCGCAACGCAATGTTTTGCCGGTTCCCCTCCGCCCATATCGCGCCATGCAATCGCACTTTCAAAACCGTCTTCGGGTTTGAGGCGCGCGAGTTTGAGGCAGTCCTGATATTGCCGGGCCTCGTCTTCGGTGCTTGTGCTGCTGCCTTGTGCATGGGCGTGCTTTGGCGCGCCAAGCGAAACCATTACCATGCCAAACAGGATCATCAGAATCAGGGATGATGCGCGCAAGGTCTTGCGTGCAAGCAGTTCAGACATGATAGGCCTTTCAGTTTGACGTCGGGTACAAGGATGACGAACCGGGCCAGCATAGGGTTTTTTTGCATATGCCGACCAGATCGGGTTTATCAAGGCGGCATTGCAAATCATGAAAGCGGCAAGAAAATGATTGTGATTTCAAACTTTCTCAATTCTGGCCGGGAAAGCTTTTGTCATGCGGGGTTCTGATCGCTAGTGTTCCACGCTCTGATTTAGGCGCCCCGGCATATGGATATGACAATGACCGAAAAGCTGTTCTGCTTTGGACTGGGATTTTCCGCACGCCTTGTCGCCAATCATTTGCGCGACGAAGGATGGCAAGTTGCCGGTACAACACGCAGTGCGGACAAGGCAGAAATACTGCGTGCCCAAGGGATCGAGCCGTATATCTTTTCCGACGATACGCCGGTCGCCGATATTCGAAGTGCGCTTGACGGCGTGACCCATGTCCTGATTTCAACCCCGCCCGGCGGCAATGGCGATCCGGTCCTTGCTCATCATGGGGGCGATCTTGCAGCTTTGCCCGAAGGCACATGGGTTGGCTATCTGTCAACCACAGGGGTTTATGGCGATCGTGACGGGGCGGTGGTGAGCGAAGATGACGACCTTTTGCCAAGTGGCAAGCGTGGTCGCCGTCGGGTTGCAGCCGAAAAGGCATGGTTTGATCTGGGCCGCCGTCACGGTCTTTGCGTGCAGAGTTTCCGTCTGGCCGGAATTTATGGGCCGGGGCGCAATGCACTTGAAACCGTGCGATCGGGCCGGGCGCGCCGAGTGGTAAAATCCGGCCAGATTTTTTCGCGTATCCATGTCGAAGATATCGCACAAACCGTTTTGGCATCGATCAAGCATCCGAATGCCGGTGCGGCCTATAACGTTTGTGACGACGATGCCGCCCCGCCGCAGGATGTGATTGCCTATGCCTGTGGATTGTTGGGGATCGACCCGCCGCCGGAAGAAGGTTTTGATGCCGCAAAGCTGAGCCCGATGGCGGCAAGCTTTTATGAAGATAACAAGCGGGTTGCGAATGGCCGGATCAAGACGGAGCTTGGCGTGAAGCTGCGTTTTGCCGATTACAAGGCGGGTTTGCGGGCATTGCATGACGAAATACTGGCCAAAATCAACGGCACCGGAACAAATATGCTGTGAAAGCGCATTGTTGACGCACCCCATGCGTCGTATATAACCGCGTAGGAATTTTTGATCGGGCCAACCGCATTTGGCCCTGATGGTACCCAGCGCCGGATCGTGATGGCGGGATCATCGCGACATCACCGACCGGCAAGGAGAGAGCAAGCATGGATCGTCGTATCGTAACCGTTTTTGGCGGCACCGGATTTGTCGGGCGTCATATCGTCAAGCGCCTGCTTGAGCGCGACTTTATCGTCCGCGTTCCGACCCGCAGCTTTGAACGCGTCAAGAAACTCAAGCCGATGGGCTATCTTGGTCAGGTGGTTCCGATCCATTGCGATGTCCGCAATGAAGACTCGATCAAGGATGCCATCATCGGTTCCGAAGCGGTGATCAACCTGCTGGGCATTCTTTATCAGCGTGGCAGCAGCAGCTTTATGAATATCCATGTCAAAGCCGCAAAACGCATTGCCGAAGAAGCCAAGACGTGCGGTGTGAAAACCCTGCTGCATATGTCGGCCTTGGGTGTCGATAAAAACCAGCATGCGCTTTATGCCACGTCGAAACTGGCCGGTGAAAAGGCCGTTCGCGATGCATTCCCGGATGCGGTGATTTTCCGTCCGTCGGTTATCTTTGGCCCGGAAGACAATTTCCTGAACCAGTTTGCCACCATGGCGCGTTATTCCCCGGTTCTGCCGGTTATCGGCGCGCCGGGTCTGCCGAAGGTCGAGCTTGATAAGGGCAAGGTCGATATGATGGGCGATGGTGGTCCGAAATTCCAGCCTGTCTATGTTGCCGACGTTGCCGAGTCTTTTGTGACCGCACTGGTCGAGGGTAAATCGGCGGGTAAAACCTATGAATTGGGCGGGCCGGAAGTATACAGCTTTATGGGGCTTCTGCGCGATATTCTGCAGATGACCCGTCAGCGCGCGATCTTGATGCCAGTGCCGTTCTGGCTGGCGTCGATCAAGGCGTTCTTCCTGCAGTTCCTGCCAAAGCCGCTTTTGACCCCGGATCAGGTTCGGTTGCTTAAAACCGACAATGTCGTTTCCGAAGGTGCCGAAGGTTTTGCCGAACTGGGTATTACGCCAAACAGTGTCGAAGCGATTGCGCCGACCTATCTGAAGCGTTTCTGCCCGCCGCGCAAAAGTGGTGAGTTCCGTCGCTTCGTTTGATCAGAATATCTTTCAGATCGTATGAAAAACCCCGCCGAAATGTATCGGCGGGGTTTTTCGTTGATATCGGGCATTCTTAACCGGCGCGAACGCGGGCCACGAAGTTGTTGGCCTCGTCCTGCAGGCGATGTGCCTTTTGCAAAAGTTCTTCGGCTGTGTTGCGGGCGGAACCCGACATATCCTGAACTGCCTCGGCGGCGCGCGAAACGTTGATCATGTTCTCCGATACATGACGGACGCCGTTGGCGGCTTCTTCGGAGCCGTTGGCGATTTCGGCGGTGGCGGCACCCTGCTGACGCATGGCGGCGGCGATAGAGCTTGAGATCGTATCGATTTCGCCGATGGTCTGAGCGATGGTCGAAATCATTTCGACGGCCTCGGTACTGACCGAACGCATTTCAGCGATCTGTTTGCCGATATCCTCGGTCGCGCGCTGGGTCTGCGACGCCAGATTTTTGACCTCGTTCGCGACAACGGCAAAGCCCTTGCCCGCATCACCGGCCCGGGCGGCTTCGATGGTGGCGTTAAGGGCCAGAAGGTTGGTCTGATCGGCGATGGTGGTGATCAGTTCAATCACCTCGCCGATACGATCCGCGGTCTCGGACATCTGACGTACGGTTTCGTCAGACTTGCGAGCCTCGGACACGGCGGCGCGTGATACCTCTTCGGCCTTGGTAACCTGTCGTTCAATTTCGGCAATCGATGCGGACAGTTCCTCGGTTGCGGACGAGACGGAGCTGACATTCTGCGATGCGTTTTGGGATGCTTCGCTGACTTCGATTGCACGATGAACGTTGTCACCGGCGTTTTGAGCCATGTTATCGGCGGCGTCGCGCATATCGCCAACCTGGGACAGCAATTCGGTGACAAGTCCGTTGACCGAACTTTCAAAGCCGTTGGCCATTTCAAGCAGGGCCTCGCGACGCTGTTCTTCGGCACGGAGTTCGGCGGCCTTGTTTTCTTCGCGCAGGCGTTCGGCTTCGCGGGCGTTTTCGCGGAAGGTTTCAACGGCAACCGCCATATCGGCAATTTCGTCACTGCCACGATCAGAAACCGGTGTTTCAAGATCGCCATCTGTCAGGCGACCCATGGCGGCACTCAGACCGATCAGACGGGCCAGAAGGTTACGCTGGACATACAGCCAGATGATCAATGCCGAGATGACCATGGCGGCCACGGCGACGCCGATCATCGCCTTTTCGGCGGCACTGATCGTTGTGGAAACGCCGCGGTTTGCGTCGTCGATCTTTGTGCGCATATTGGTTAGAAGACGGTCGGCTGTCGAACCGATTGCTTGCGATGTGGCGGTCGTTTGGGCCAGCAAGTCATCAAGCGACGTTTCGTTTTCGATTTCCTTTTGACGCAGGCTGAACAGGTTATTGCCGTTATTGGGGTTCAGTCCGTTCTCGATTGCGTTAAAGGCGGCCTGTGCCTTTTCGCGCGGCGTATCAAGCGGGATTTCCGCGATGCTGCTTTCCATCTGGGTCAGGACGGGGCCCGACCAGAATTTGATGCGATCAAGGTCTTCCTGATTGGTGGCTGTGGCGGTCATGCGGGACAGATCGGGGATTTTCAACGCCACGGCGCGAAGTTCGGCCATGTTTTGGGAGATCAAAGCATCTTCGTCGAGCAATTTATCAAGCGTTTCAAATGCCTTGTCGGATTTTTCAGGATCGCCAACCAGACCATAAAGCTCGCCGGCGTTATTGGTGAGCTGCATATTGGCATTGGTCGACAGTTCGCGCGCAATCAGTTCAATCGCATTGGCAGCTGTCACGACATCGCCCAGCATGGAATTATGTGCATTGCGGGTATCAAACAGGGCATGCATGGTATCCTGCAGCAACCGGATATTGACGATCATTTCCCCGGTCTGGCTGGAAAATTCATTCAGGATCGTGCCATCCACACCATGCATTGCCAGCATGGCGATCTGATCGTTCATGACGTTTTCGGTGTCATCAAGATTGGCGGTTGCGGCAACAACCTGATCCTCGCTGCGAGCGCTGGCGACCGCACGCGCCATGCTGATAACGGCGTCGCTGCGCGAATAAAGCTCCTGCCCGGAAATCAGGGCCGGTATGGCATCGTTCGCGACGATTTTCTGCTGTTGTTCAGTGATTCGGAAAGAAAACACCGCCATTGCGGCGGCACATACGGCGAGCAAGGCGATTGGCACAATTGCCAACATCAACCTGCCGCGCAAACCAATTTTGCCGGTCATTACAGTTCTCACTCACGGATTTCAGGGTGTCGGCGGCGATTTTTGCCGTTCTCGACCACAATTTTGGACCGCCCTGAAAGGTCCATATTTGGGAAAAGAAATATCTTCGAAAATCAGGCACTGGCAAGAGCATTTCTGACTTTTTCAATTATTTCTTGTATGTGCTCGGCCTGATCGACGGGGGCCGCACCGGGACGTTCGACCATGATAATCGGGATATTCAGTTCGCGTGCCGCAAGAATCTTGGCTTCGGTGGCTGTACCGCCACTATTTTTACTGACAATGACGTCGATGTCTTGGCGTTGGAGAAGTTCGGCCTCGCCCTCGACCGTAAAGGGGCCACGGGCAATCAGCCAGTCGCCATGGGTCAGATTGAACGGATCTTTCGGGGACTCGACCGTGCGCACAAGAAGCCATGTTTTATCCAACCCTTCGAAATGGACCAGATCCTTGCGCCCAATCGCAACCAATGCCCGTTTGCCATGATCAGGCAGGATTTTTGCCGAGTCAGCAAAGCTTTTGACCATGATCCAGTGATCCTGATCGGTTTTTTCCCAAGCGGGACGCTGAAACTGGATGCAGGGTGTTGCAACGGCATGGCATGCTTGGGCGATGTGACTTGAAATCTGGGTGGCATAAGGGTGGGTTGCGTCGATCACCAGATCGGTTTTTTCCGAACCAAGCCAGGATATTATCCCTTCGGCCCCGCCGAACCCGCCGATCCGGACGGGGATGCCATCGGGTAATCGCGGGGCACTGGTACGCCCGGCAAGTGAAAGCTGCAACCTGACGTCGGACCCGAATTCCTGCAACAGGTCAGAAGCGATACGATTGGCATCCCCCGTGCCGCCAAAAATAAGAATGTTCAGCGGTGTGGTTATGCTTTGTCGGGGGATCATATGTTGCGGGCCTGTTCTTGTTCGTTTTAAGGGTTCGGGTTTCCGCCATGTGCGGGAAGGAAGGCATCAAAATCACCATGTCCGGCACGGGCAATGATCTTGCCAGCACGATCCACAATGACAACTTCGATGGCACATGCACCGTCAATGGTGGCACGGGCGGTTTCACCAGCCTGACGGGCAATGGTTCCTGCTATATCAACGTTCCGGGATGTGCAAAGTTCCAGAACCTGCTTGGCGGTATTGGCCGTAGTGATTTCGGATACCAGTTTGGCGTCACCGCCAAGTGCGGCCACTGTTTCACCCAGTTTGGCAAAGTCGACTTCGGACCGGCTGCTATGCAGGTCCATATGGCCCTGCGCCAGTTTGACCAGTTTGGCAAAGCCGCCTGAAATCGTGACATGGTCAACCGGATGGCGCCGCAGATATTTCAGCATCCCGCCGACAAAATCTCCCATATCAAGGATGGCTTCTTCGGGCAGGTTGTAAAATTCCCGAATGGCGGCCTCGGACGTTTTGCCGGTTGCTCCGGCTACGTGTTTGCGACCGGTGGCGCGCGCGACGTCAATGCCGCGATGGATGGAGTGGATCCATGCCGAGCAACTGAACGGGATCACAACACCCGTGGTTCCCAGAACGGACAGCCCGCCAACAATCCCCAGACGCGGGTTCCAGGTTTTCAGGGCAATTTCCTGCCCGCCGGGAATGGAAATTTCAATTTCAACATCGGCAGGTACGTTAAACCGGTTTGCCAGTTCCATAATCTGCTGTGTCATCATTTCGCGCGGTTTGGGGTTGATCGCGGCTTCGCCGACCGGCATTGGCAGACCGGGTTTGGTGATCGTGCCAACCCCGTCGCCCGCGTGGAAAGTGATGCCGGTACCCTGTTTCCCATAGCTGATTGTCGCAATGATTTCCGCCCCGTGGGTGACATCGGGATCATCGCCGGCATCCTTGATGACGCTTGCCCGCGCCCAGCCATCGCCGGTTTCTGCCTTGAGCAGGGCAAAAGACGGCGTTTCGCCGCGCGGCAGGATGATGGTGACCGGATCGGGAAAATCGCCGGACAGCAAGGCTTGCCATGCCGCACGAGTGGCAGCGGTGGCACAGGCCCCCGTTGTCCATCCCTTGCGCAGAGGTCCATCTTGTTTTCTGGCTTGTTTCATGGCCGGTTTTTCAGTCATGCGGCGGGGGATCCCGGTTTATGCCTTTGTGGATTGTGGTAAACCATTATTA
>CBIHMD010000007.1:0-15674 GCA_966210655.1 uncultured Thalassospira sp. | reverse complement strand
ATATCTGGGTTTGCTTCAAAGAATCGTTGAGCTTCCGCCCTACTGTCTTCGACGAACGATTTGTTCATCGTCTAATACTCCCGGAAAAGCCTCTTTATTTTACGTTCTCATGGTGCCCCGCCCGGTGATCGCGGTCAAGCCCCTCGTGCGATATATCGTGCAAATAATGCACTGCAAAATAACAACCACCCGCGACAATGACTGAATGCCCAAGCTGTTTAAAACAGCCATCACATATTAAATATGGCTCCAAAACGCCAAAATTGTTTCATGAAATTTCCCCTTGCAAAGGTGTTCAAAAAAACGAACACTAAACCCAGATGTTCAACATATCGCACAAAACAGGCAAGCATCGCTGTCAGGAGACGTTATGAATAATTTCGACAAAACCGCCTATTGGCAGGATATTGATCAGCAACACCACATTCATCCGTTTACCGATACGGCGGATCTGAACAGCCGTGGCACGCGCGTTATTACGCGCGCCAAAGGCGTGTTCATCGAAGATTCGTATGGCAAACAATATCTCGATGGCATGGCCGGTCTGTGGTGCGTAAATGTCGGATATGGCCGCAAGGAACTTGCCGAAGCCGCCTATAACCAGATGCTTGAACTGCCTTATTACAACAACTTCTTCCAGTGTGCGAATACGCCCGCGATCGAGCTTTCAAAGGTTCTTGCGGAAATCACGCCGGACGGATTGAACCACGTATTCTACGCCAATTCCGGATCGGAAGCGAACGACACGGTCGTGCGCATGGTGCGCCAGTACTGGAAGCTTAAAGGCCAGCCGGAACGTACATACATTATCAGCCGCAAAAACGCCTATCACGGATCGACGATTGCCGGTTCATCTCTTGGCGGGATGGCTGGCATGCACGCGCAGGGCGGGCCGCTTTTGCCTGATGTCACCCATATCGATCAACCATACTGGTACGGTGAAGGTGGTGATCATACCCCCGAAGAATTCGGCCTAATTGTCGCGCGCAAGCTTGAAGAAAAAATCGAGGAACTCGGTGCGGATCGCGTCGGTGCCTTTATCGGTGAACCGATCCAGGGGGCCGGTGGCGTAATCATTCCACCATCGACCTACTGGCCGGAAATTCAGCGTATCTGCAAGAAATACGACATACTTCTGATTGCTGACGAAGTCATTTGCGGCTTTGGCCGTACCGGCAACTGGTTTGGTTCCGATACTTTCGGCATCAAGCCGGACCTGATGCCGATGGCAAAGGGCATGTCGTCGGGATATCTTCCGATTTCAGCCGTCATGGTGGGTGAACGGGTTGCCGATGTGCTGATCAACGAATGCGGCGAATTCACCCATGGCTTCACCTATTCCGGACACCCGGCAGCAGCAGCAGTGGCATTGGAAAACATCCGCATCATTCGTGATGAAAAACTGGTTGAACGTGTTCGCGATGATATCGGTCCGTATTTTGCCGAAAAGCTCAAAACCCTAGCCGATCATCCGCTGGTCGGGGCCGTTGAAACCGTCGGCTTGATTGCCGGTATTCCGCTGGTAGAAAACAAGGCAACGCGCAAACCGTTCGATAAACCGGGCACGGTCGGCACCATCTGCCGTGATGCCTGTGTGGAAAATGGCGTTATCATGCGGGCCTGCGGTGATCGCATGGTGGCCTCGCCGCCGCTTTGCATCACGCACAGCGAAGTAGATGAACTGGTCACACGAGCCCGTGCCGCTTTTGATGCAACAGCCAAAAAAATCGGAAAAATGTAAGTTCCGATTTAAATCAAGACATTACACAAACACCCGGCGCGATATATCATCCGCCGGGTGTTTGTCATTTGCCCCGCTATCACCCCAAGAGTACCCCATGCTTAAACGACTTTATCAACCCCCGGCCTATCAGACTGCCAGCTTGCCCAACACTTACTGGGCCGCCAGTGGAGGCTCCCTGCCCGATTGTGAAAAAATGCCGGATGACGACACAATCACCATCGATGTCGCCGTTATCGGCGGCGGATATACCGGCCTGTCGACCGCGTTGGAACTGGCTGAAAACGGGGTCCCGGTTGCAGTTTTCGATGCGGGACGCAGTGGTTGGGGCGCATCCGGGCGCAATGGCGGGTTATGTTGCATGGGCGGCAGCGGTAAAAGTTACAGCCAGCTTGCCAAACAGTTTGGCGAGGATGAAACGCGCCATTTCGCCCGCCTTCAACGTCGCGCTATCGACCTAGTCGCATCACGACTGGATGACTGGAAAGTCGATGCAGACCGTCATTCAAACGGTGAAATCATTCTTGCCCACAGATCGAACCGGGTGGCAGAACTGCGCGAAGATGCCGCTGAAACCGCGCATTTCACCGATATCAAAACCGAATTCCTGACGCGTGAACAGCTTCGCGAACGCGGCCTTGCTGCCAATGAAACCTATGGTGGCCTCCACGTCAAAGCCGGGTTTGGCCTGCATCCGATGAAATATCTGGTGGGGCTTCATCAGCAATGCGCAGCCAGGGGTGTTCGGATATTCGAACAGGCGACCATCGACGGACTGAATGACACCGGTAACAGCTATCAACTGTCCTGCGGCAAAGCCCGGATTTCAGCCCGAAAGGTCGTGATTGCGACCAATGGATATAGTGCGGAAAACCTGCCCGACTGGATCGGTGGACGATTGATGCCCGTCTTTTCCGGTATCCTCGTTACGCGCCCGATATCCGATGACGAGTTTGCCGCACAGGGCTGGACCAGCGATCTGATGGCGTTTGATAGCCGCATTCTGCTGCATTATTTCCGTAAGCTTCCCGATAACCGGTTCATGTTTGGTGGCCGTGGCGGCATCACCGCAACTCCCGCCGCCTTTAACGCGGCCAAGCAGCATCTTTTGAGGCATTTTCACCGCATGTTCCCGGCATGGCAGGACGTTGAAATCACCCATCACTGGAATGGTCTTGCCTGTCTTTCGCAATCGTTCCGTCCCTATCTTGGCCGGGTTCCGGGCCATCGCGATGTCTGGACGGGATTGGCGTGGCACGGCAATGGTGTGGCACTTGGCAGTCTTGCCGGTCAGATGCTGGGCCGACAAATTCTGGGCACACAGGGGTCGGATGCAATCGGTACCATAATGGGCACGCCGCCAGACCGTTTCCCGCTGGCACGGTTCCGCCGGATTGGACGCAGCCTTGCCTATCGCTATTACGGATTGCGCGACGAGTTTGCGTAATAGAACAAACTGACTTATGTCATGTCGCGGCAGCCCATTTATCACGAGACCAGCATGTCAGATCAACCAACCATTGCCGAAATCAAAGAACGACGTGAAATCGCAACCCGGAAAATCCGCGAGGAAACCGGGATCGATCACGACATGATCAAAAATGTCGTGCACGGCTTTTACGCCAAGGTCCGCGATGACGCGATGCTGGGCCCGGTCTTTGCCGAAAAAATCACCGACTGGGATCACCATCTGGAACGGATGTGCATGTTCTGGTCGTCAGTGGCGCTTGCCAGTGGCTCCTATGATGGTCGCCCGATGCAAAAGCACCTGACGCTGAAGATTGATCGCACCCATTTTGATCGTTGGCTGGAACTGTTTGCCGAAACACTTGGTGAAAATTGTGAAACAGAAGCCGCACGTCATTTCATGGAACGCGCCCTTCGGATTGCATCAAGTTTCGAAATCGGAATAGCCGCGCATAACGGTATAATTCTCGGCAAGGGCGAACGATACGATCCGGTTTCCGCATGGTCGCCGAAATAAGCCAAAAGCCATTAAAATCATGGTTCTGGCGAACTATTTATCCGTTTTCTTCACCCCGGCATGTTGACAAGGCTGTCCTGCTCCGAACAAAATAATGTCACGCGGGGCAATCTTTACGCGCACTGAAATCGCAAATCGCAGGGCATATCTGCCGACAGTCCTGTGAAACTGTAATGCGCCAAACCGATTGCAAAGGACGAGAACGGACGACAGCGGAGAAAGACGGTATGTGGCTTTTGATCGGCATCGGAACAGTCATCATTCTGGCCCTGGTTGCCTATACAATTTATGGACACAAACGCCATACCACGCCAAGTAAAGGTCAAAAAATAGACCTTTCACAACGTCCAAACAGCGCCCTTCTGATCATCGATCTGCAGGAGGATTTTACGCTGGCGACTGGCAAGAATGCCTATGACCCGGCATTGGTCGACAAAACTATTTCCGCGATCAATGAACTCGTTCTGATTGCCAACGAGACAGGTCAACCGGTTATCTCGGTCCGGCAGATATTCAAGGGCTGGTATATCAATATTCTGGTGAGGCTGCTGAACAAGGGCCGTGGTGGCCCCAAATCCCCCGGGTTGGATCTGGATGCGCGCCTGAACGGTGATATTGACCACGATATCACCAAAGCGCGCGCCGATGCTTTCAGCGCACCGGAACTTGAAAAGGTTCTGGAACGCCAGAAAGTCGGCAAACTGCAAATCGTCGGACTTGACGGTAACTATTGCGTCCAGTCCACCATACAGGCCGCAATTAACCGGGGATATGACGTATCGTTCTCCGATGCCGCCATTCTGGCTGTCAATCCGGCTGTCTGGCAAAAAACCAGGGCCCGCCTTACGGCTCGCGGGGTCAACAACGGTGGCGCGAAAGCCCCGGCAACCGCATCCTAAAGTTTGTCGCGGATCGAATACCAAGTCATGGCAAGAACCAGGAACGGATAACGAAATGCCTTGCCGCCCGGGAATCTCGGAATTTTGATGTTTGACATCACATCAAACCGTTCCAGCGTGCCCGATATCGCATCGGCCATGATCTGCCCGGCCAGTGTCGCCATTGCCACCCCATGCCCTGAATAACCGGTCGCGGTAAAAACGCGGTCCTCTACCTTGCGGAAGAACGGCATACGATTCATCGTAATCGCCAATGTCCCACCCCAGCCATAATCGATTTTAACGTCTTTAAGCTGCGGATAGACTTCAAGCATATGCGGGGCGACAAAGGATTTGATGTCCTTGGGGAAGTGATAGCTGTACGTCTCCCCACCGCCAAACAGCATCCGTTTATCGGCCGACAGACGATAATAATTGATCACGAATTTTGAATCCGCCACCGCCACATCATCGCGGATCAGTTCCCGCGCCAGATCATCGCCCAATGGCTCGGTCGCGATAACGAAATTGTTGATCGGCATGACGCGCCTGGCAACGCGGTCTTCCAGACCATCAAGATAACCGTTGCAGCCCAGCACCATCATATCCGCTGTAACACGATGCCCACTGGTCGTTTTGACAACGACCTTTTCACCATTGTCATAGCTGGTGACAGTCGTGTTTTCGTAAATCTTCACCCCTGCGGCACGTGCCGCATCCGCAAGCCCAAGTGCAAAGTTCAGTGGATGAAGATGCCCTGCCTCCATATCAAGTGACCCGCCATGGTAAAATTCCGACCCCAGCATGTCGCGAATCTCATCCCGCCCAATGGCACGAATGGCTTGATAGCCATATTCGGTCTGAAGCTTTTCGGCATATTCATGGGTTCCGGCAACGAACCGTTCGCGATGATCGGCATGCAGGATGCCCGGTTTCCAATCGCATTTGATATCATGCTTCGTGATCAGGCTTTTGACGATATCCTTGGATTGCTCCGCAATATCCCAAAGCTTTTTGGCATCGTCGCGACCGACCATCTTTTCAAGATCGTCCTGTTCGCGGCGCTGTCCGGACCCAACCTGTCCGCCATTGCGCCCTGATGCCCCCCAACCGACCCGATGTGCTTCAAGCAATACCACGCTGTATCCGCGTTCTGCCAGATGAAGCGCCGATGACAAACCGGTAAACCCGCCGCCGACAACGACGACATCACAAACCTGATCCCCGTCCAGTTCGGCAAATGGTACGGTTTCATTCGCCGTTGCAGCGTAATAGGACGCAGGGTATGCGCCTGCCTTGTCATTTGCAGTCAGAAAGTTCGGGGTAAACACGCGGGGCCTCGAATTTGTTGCCTTGTCATTTGTTATCCCGCCATGGTGCCGAAATTAGCTTGGTCATCAAGGTAAAACCGGCCTTTGCGGATGCTTTTCACGGATTATGCCAAAACAGGCAACAACCGGGACAAAGGATTGCGCGAAATCCCGCGTCAGGGGGCAATTCAACGTGCCTGTGTCACGGCTTCCACCATGCGAAGTGCCGTTTTGGTTGCGGCACACCCGCCGCGTGCGGTGCAACGCAAATCCGGATGCATCATCGCCCCGATTTTTACCGTCTGATCGACCAGTTCGTCATATCCCAGAACCGCATCAAACCCGGCCATAACCGCCATTGCCGATGAAAAGGCGTGTGATACCCCGGCGACATTACGCGCATGGCACGGAATTTCAACATCCCCGCCCACCGGGTCACACACAAGGCCCAGCGTATTCATCAAACACATGCTGGCCGCGTCAAAACACTGCACCGGCGTTCCGCCAAACGCCTGCGCCACACCGGCCGCCGCCATTGCCGCCGATGCACCGGTTTCCACCGAACAACCACCGCATTCGGCGGCAAAGGTTCCGCGCGCGGCAAATACCGCCCCAACCAGCGCCATCACCTGCAACGCATCGGTGGCACCTTCGATATCAATGCCATGCCGGATCAGGCCGTAAAGTGTACCCGGAACGACACCAGCGCTACCCGCCGTTGGGGCGGCACAGACCAACCCGCGATTGGAATCACGTTCCATCGCCGAAAGCGCACCTGCAATCGCATCCTGCAAAACCGCTCCACCAAGTCCGGAGGGCAAGTTGGCATCGCGGACCTTGCGCGCACGAAGGGTTAAAAACCGCATCACATTGTCTTCGGGTTTGGCATCAAAACCCTCGGCCACGACGCGCAGCATCAATTCGCACCGTTCGCGAAAAAGCGCGCGTGTTGCATCACGTGAAA
This sequence comes from uncultured Thalassospira sp., assembly GCA_966210655.1. Classification (GTDB taxonomy): domain Bacteria; phylum Pseudomonadota; class Alphaproteobacteria; order Rhodospirillales; family Thalassospiraceae; genus Thalassospira. The sequence continues at coordinate 8,797 of CBIHMD010000007.1, read as the reverse complement.
GACCAAGACGCTTTGCTTCCAGAACCAAGCCTGCCTCAGCAAGTGATCCCCCCTGTTGTTCGGCCACTACGATGACCGCATCGCTGGTCGAAAACAGGTCATCGGTTGCACAAACAGGGTACTGCGACGCATCGGCGAAGCGGACATCATCAATGCCATCCTCCGAACGCAAGGCAACGATGGCTTTTCCATCAGGTAAAGCCTGCAATGCGATTTCGCAGCGGTTACGTTCCGGATCGATTGAAACGCCCAGCAGCAGATTGCCATTCACAACAAGCCCGGCGGCGATGTTATCGGCGCGCGCACCGATAACATCGCCCCAGATAAACACACTTGCTGTTTTTCCGGTCAGAAAGACCGGTTCGCCATTCATCGCATCGATGTAATACATCCCGCCGCCAACCGATGCCCCGGCATACAGATCGGTGCGATCCCCGCCATCCCGGTCGGTTACGGTCAGTTCAAGGTCAACACGGTTGGGATGGTTGTTGTTTTCAAGTTCAACGATTTCAACACCAAACTGAAATCCTTCTCCCCGCATTACACGTGGCAAGATGTCACGGTAATCTGCATCCGTCAGCGCCGCGCCCGCAAAACCGGCGGCAAAGTTTTCGTCCGAACTTTGGGTCTGATAGACCGGCGCGAATGATCCGCGTGGATCAAACCGGACAATGGCATTTTTCAATACCTCGCCATTGCTGCACGATAATTCGCGCGCGACCTTCGCCATCATATAAGGCGCGGCACAATGGGAACTTGACGGACCGCGCATCACGGGGCCGATCACGGAATTAAGCAGGCTGATTTCTTGCATGGCGCGGCAATCCGGGAAAATTGCATATGATTTCCGCGATGATCACCCGCCAGATGAACGAAAGCAATGGCCGAAACAAAAATCCCCGATCTGAAATATCAAAGACCGGGGATAATCGAAATCAACGCTGTCTGGTTTGCCATTCGGGATGAACAAAATACGGTGCATTTGATGGTGACAACGGATCGCGCCCACGAATGATATCGGCGGCCTTTTCCCCGATCATGATGGTCGGGGCATTCAAATTGCCCGATGCGATTGTCGGCATGATGGAACTATCCACCACGCGAAGCCCTTCGATACCATGCACGCGTGTCTGCTCGTCGACCACGGCCATATCATCGCTGCCCATCTTGCATGAGCATGACGGGTGATAGGCACTTTCCGCGTGATCCGCGACCCATGAATTGATTTCGTCATCGGTCTGAATGTTTTTGCCCGGCGAAATTTCAACACCCCGCAGGTCTTTGAAGGCATCCTGTCCGAAAATTTCACGAGTCAGACGTACCGATGCACGCATTTCTTCCCAGTCTTCCGGGTGGCTCATGTAATTGGGGTCGACAATCGGGCGTTTTGCCGGATCGCTTGACGCCAGTCGAACCGTCCCGCGCGATTTCGACCGCATCGGACCGACATGTGCCTGAAAGCCATCCTTTTCGGCCGCTTTTGACCCGTTATAGTTAATCGCAGCCGGCATGAAATGATATTGCAGGTCAGGATGCTGAATGCCCGCTTTTGACCGGATAAATCCACCGGCTTCAAAATGGTTGGTCGCACCAAGACCGGTTTTAAACAGATACCATTCCAATCCGATCTTGAACTTGTTCCACGGATCAAGCTTGCTGTTCAGACTGATCGGCTGGGTGCATTCCATCTGCACGTAAAGTTCCAGATGGTCCTGAAGGTTTTCACCAACACCGGGGATATCGGCAACCACATCAATCCTGTGTTCGCGCAGATGTGCCGCCGGACCAACCCCCGACAGCATCAAAAGCTTTGGCGAGTTGATTGATCCTGCCGAAATGATCACTTCGCGCTCGACCGTCGCACGTTTAAGTTCCCCACGATGGGTGAAATCAAGTCCGATGGCACGTTTTCCATCAAAAACAACGCACTGCGCCAATGCCTTGTCATAAACAGTCAAGTTTGAACGTTTCATTGCCGGATGCAAATAGGCCCGCGCGGTTGACCAGCGACGCCCCTTGTAAACCGTCATATCCATCGTCCCCAGACCTTCCTGACGATAGCCATTCTGGTCCGGGGTAAATTCATAACCGGCTTCCTGCCCGGCCTTGATCCACGCTTTGTGCAGCGGGTTTTTGCAAGCCCCCGTGGTGACATGCAGCGGACCATCCCCGCCGTGGTATTCGTCACCATTGGCGTCTTCGTTGCGCGTATCGGCCTTGCGGAAATACGGCAGGCAGCGCGCATAATCCCATTCTTTTAAAGCCGCATCCTGTTCCGCCCAGCGATTGTAATCAAGCGCATGACCACGCACATAGGCCATGCCGTTGATTGAACTGGAACCGCCAAACACCCGCCCGCGCGGTGTTTCCATACGGCGATTGTTAAGGTTCGCCTGCGGTGTCGTCCAATAGGCCCAGTTATAGGTTTCCGACTGCATAGGATAGGAAAGTGCCGTCGGCATGTGGATGCGCCAATCCCACCAATGGTCAACCGGTCCGGCTTCAACCACCAGTACCTTGACTTCCGGGTCCTCGGTCAGACGGCTGGCCAGAACGGCACCAGCAGAACCGGAACCGACAATAACGTAATCGTACTTTTCCGTGGTGGTCGGCGTATTCATGCTTTTTCCTTATCTTCAACAGGTTGCAGGCAGCCATTCACAGTTCGGAACTGTGATCAATAAGGCGCCTCGACATCACCGGTTTCGACATAGACGGATTTGATCCGGGTATAATGCTCAATCGCGGCACGGCCATTCTCGCGGCCTACACCGGATTTCTTGACGCCGCCAAACGGCATTTCAATCGGCGTAATGTTGTAAGTGTTGATCCAGCAGGTTCCCGCCTCAAGCCGTGCAACAACGCGGTGCCCGCACGACAGATCGCGGGTAAACACCCCGGCAGCCAGACCATACTGGGTATCGTTGGCGCGTTTGATGACTTCGTCCTCGTCCTTGAAAGTCAGAACCGACATCACCGGGCCAAAGATTTCCTCACGCACGATGGTCATATCATCGGTGCAACCCGTAAAGATGGTCGGGGTGACAAACAGCCCACCTTCGGGCATGTTTTCGGTCACCGCATGACCGCCCAGAACACATTTTGCCCCCTCGCCCTTACCTGTTTCGATATAGGACATGATCTTGCCGAACTGGCTTTTGGTCACGATCGGGCCAACCTGAGTTTCCGGTTTTTCCGGATCACCAAGAACAAGGCCCTTGCTGCGCGCAATCAGTTTTTCAACAAAAGCATCGGCAACGCTTTCATGCACGAAAACGCGCGTGCCGTTCGAACAAATCTGCCCGGATGAATAGAAATTAGCCATCTGCGCACCTGATACGGCGTTATCGAGATCGGCATCTTCAAACACGATCATCGGCGATTTGCCGCCAAGCTCCATGGTCACAGCCTTCATACCGCCTGCGGCAACCGCGGCAACTTTGGCACCGGTTTCAGCCGAACCGGTCAGTGAAACCTTATCGACGCCCGGATGTTCAACCAATGCCGCCCCGCAGGTTCGCGCGCCCTGAACAACGTTATACACCCCATCGGGAAGGCCTGCTTCCTGCAATGCCTCGGCCACGGCAATCGCCGAAAGCGGGGTGACTTCGGATGGTTTGTAAACAACCGCATTTCCGCACGCCAAAGCAGGTGCCGCTTTCCAGCAGGCAATCTGGATCGGATAATTCCATGCGCCAATTGCCCCGCAAACACCAACAGCCTCGCGACGCGTATAGGCAAAATTGCCGCCAAGATCGATATGCTCGCCCGAAAGGCTTCCGGCCACACCGGCAAAATATTCAAGGCATTCGACACCGGAAATCACGTCAACAATTTCGGTTTCCTGAATGGCGCGCCCCGTATCACGGGTTTCAATCAAGGCCAGTTCATCGTTACGATCCCGCAGAATTTGGGCAGCCTTGAACAGAACCCGCGCCCGTGCGGCCGCTGGCGTGTTTTTCCAGATTTCAAACCCGGCACGTGCAGCCTTCACCGCAGCATCAACATCGGACGCGGTGCTTTCATATCCCTTGGCAAGAACGGTGTTGGTTGCGGGGTTCAGCGTAACCATTTCCGCACCCGACCCGGCGACTTTCTTGCCATTGATAAAGTTCTGGATCTGATAAAGGCTCATGTCGAAACTCCTGCAGGCCACAACGGAAACGCGCAGCCCTTTTTCAAAATGTATGTCTCTTGAATCTAGCGCGTTGGCGAACTCGCCAGATGAAGGTGTATGGTATCAAGCACCATCTTCCGTGCGCCCGCGACATTGGCGCGCCCCGGTGTCAAACCGGATCGCACCCAGATGCCGTCGATCATGGCGGCGGTAACCGCGGCAATCTCTTCGGCCCGCTGATCAGTTGTCAGTCGGCGCAACTCATGGCGTAAATTCGATGCCAGTCGCTTGAAATAGACCGCATTCAATCGGCGCAGCGGTTCGGAAAACGGCACCTGCGACCAGAATGACAACCACGCCCCAATCACCTGCGGTGTGAACTGCTCTTCGTTGAAGTTGGTATCAACAATCGCTTCAAGGCGTTCATGGGGTGTTTCCGCCCTGGAGACACGCGCCAGAAAATCGCTGCGCAATTCCTGCATCAGAAAGCGCATGGTAGCTTCCAGAAGCGCATTCTTACCGCCAAAATAGTGCGAGATAATTCCCGACGACATTCCCGCCGCCCCGGCAATCCGACTGATCGTGGTATCGGCAAAACCAAAGCGGTGAATGGTCTCGATCGTGGCATCGATCAATTGCCTGCGTCGCACAGGCTGCATTCCAACCTTGGGCATTACAAATCCAATTCTAAGCGATCCGAAGGACTTAGGCCTGATTGGTGACGCAAATGCGACTTTTTCGTCCTTCGCAATTGACCTTGGGGGAATATGCTGTATTTTAATTGAACAATCAATCAATAAAAAACGCCGTCTTTTGCGGCGCGACGTCAGCAGGGAAAGTGCCTTGGTTGCGCGGCTTTACGGCTGTTTTTATGATTATTCCGGTCTATGTGACCGGGTTCAGGGGACCCGATCACATGGTTTTGGACGGGTGTTGACGGTGCCAAATGCGCATCGATTGACATGCGTCTGGCCTCCGGAACCGAAAGTCTGATGACGGCGTTATTGCCACCATCAGTAACCGCTAGGTCCACACAAGGGAGAACCATAAACATGACCACACGTTCCACCATTGGCCGTCTTCTTGGCACCACTGTTATCGCCACCACCCTTCTGGGTGCGGCCGGTGCACAGGCGGCTGATAGCGATGCCTGCAAAACCGTAACTTTCTCTGATGTTGGCTGGACCGATATCACTGCGACCACGGCAACCGCATCGGTCATTCTCGAAGCAATCGGCTATGATGCCGACACCGAACTTCTTTCCGTTCCGGTCACCTATACCAGCCTTGCTAACGGGGACGTTGACGTCTTCCTGGGTAACTGGATGCCGACCATGGCAGCAGACATTGCGCCCTATCTGGAAAAGAAAACGGTCGTCAGCACCGGTGCAAACCTTGAAGGTGCCAAATACACCCTCGCCGTTTCGAAGAATGCCTATGATGCGGGTCTCAAGGATTTCGCCGACATCGCCAAATTCAAGGATGACCTTGATGGTGAAATTTACGGGATCGAGCCGGGTAACGATGGCAACCGCCTGATTCAGGACATGATCGACAATGACCAGTTCGGCCTCAAAGGCTTTGAACTTGTTGAATCTTCTGAACAGGGCATGCTGGCCGAGGTCAGTCGCAAGTCAGCACGCGATAAATTCATCGTATTCCTTGGCTGGGAACCACACCCGATGAACGCCAAATATGACATGGCCTATCTTGATGGCGGCGATGATGTGTTTGGTCCGAATTTCGGCGGTGCCACGGTTCATACCAATCTGCGGGCCGGTTACATCGACGAATGCCCGAATGCCGGTAAATTCGTCACCAACCTGAAATTCAGCCTCGATATGGAAAACCAGATCATGGATGCCATTCTGAACGAAGGCACCGATCCGGAAGATGCCGCAACCGCATGGCTCAAAACCAACCCTGATGCCGCAATGGCCTGGCTTGACGGCGTCACCACCTTTGACGGTGGCGATGCCAAGGCAGCGCTCAAAGATGAACTCGGTCTCTAGGGTCCAGCTTCGAATTCATAATGCCGGTACGTTGCCCCCATCAAGGGCAGCGTATCGGCACATTTTGTTTGTTCAAATAATGGAATAATCCAATGGAATGGCTCACGGAAACTAAAATTCCGATGGGACGGTGGATTGCATCCCTTATGGATGCGCTTAACGAGCATGCCGACTTCGTGTTTTACACCATCTCGGACGTTCTTGAATTCATTATCGAAAACACGGTCGAATTGCTGGTCTGGTTACCGCCGTTTCTGATTATCGCGTTGTTTGGTGTGCTGGCCGCATGGCTGCATAAATCATGGAAACTGACGGCCTTTACCGTTCTTTCCCTGCTTCTGATCGTCAATCTTGGCTATTGGGAAGCCACCATGGAAACGCTGGCTCTTGTGATCTATGCGACGCTGTTCTGCATGGTGATCGGGGTGCCGCTTGGCGTGGCATCCGCACATCGTCCGTGGCTTTATCAGGCATTACGCCCGGTTCTTGATCTGATGCAGACGATCCCGACCTTTGTCTATCTGATTCCAACCCTGATCCTGTTTGGTCTTGGCGTGGTTCCCGGCCTGATTTCGACCGTGATCTTTGCCATCGCAGCTCCCGTCCGCCTGACACATCTTGGCATTGCCGGCACGCCAAAGGCACTGATCGAAGCTGGCAGAAGCTTTGGCTGCACCCCGCGTCAATTACTGTTCAAGGTTGAATTGCCATCAGCCATGCCATCAATTATGGCCGGGCTGACGCAATGCATCATGCTATCCCTATCCATGGTGGTGATCGCAGCCCTTGTCGGGGCCGATGGCCTTGGCAAACCGGTTGTCCGTGCGCTTAACACGGTCAATATCGCACAGGGCTTCGAGGCAGGCCTTGCGATTGTGATACTTGCCATTGTGCTTGACCGCATATGCCGTCGCGACACCGACAAAAATACGGGGCAGTAACCATGAGCAATGCTGTTGAATTCGATAATATCGACGTCATCTTCGGAAACCGTCAGGCAGAATCGCTTGCTCTTCTGGATGCTGGCAAGAACCGCGACGAAATCGCAGAAGCGACCGGCAATATCCTTGGCGTTGCCAATGTCAGCTTTAACGTTCCGCAGGGTGAAATCTGTGTACTGATGGGCTTGTCAGGCTCCGGCAAATCATCGCTGCTGCGCTGCGTGAACGGACTTAATACCGTTTCTCGCGGGTCGCTTCGGGTGCATGACGGCGACTGGATGGTGGATGTCACCAACTGTGATGCCAATACGCTTCGCGATCTGCGGCGCAAATGCGTCGCGATGGTGTTCCAGCAATTCGGTCTGTTCCCATGGCGTACCGTCGAAGACAATGTCGGGTTTGGCCTTGAACTTGACGGCATGGCCCCAAAGGAACGCCGTGAAATCGTCCGTGAAAAGCTGGCCCTTGTCGGGCTGGATCAGTGGGCGGGTAAATATGCCCACGAACTTTCAGGCGGTATGCAGCAACGTGTCGGCCTTGCGCGCGCTTTTGCCACCGATGCACCGATCCTTCTGATGGATGAACCGTTTTCGGCCCTTGATCCGCTGATCCGTAACCGTCTTCAGGACGAGCTTCTTGATCTTCAGGAAAAGCTCAACAAAACCATCCTGTTTGTCAGTCATGATCTGGACGAGGCCATGAAACTTGGCAATTCGATTGCCATCATGGAAGGCGGCTATGTCGTACAGCATGGCACGCCCGAAGACATCGCCCTGCGCCCTGCCAACGAATATGTCGCCGATTTTGTCGCGCACATGAACCCGGTCAACATCCTGCGCGGTCGCGCCATCATGCATCGTGTTGACAGGGACCAGCGTAACGATACCGGTGAACTTCCTGTCGAGGACGAAGACATCCGTATCACGCTTCAGGACGGGATCATCAAGGCCGCCCATAACGGCAGGCGCGGCGAGCTGCGATTGATCAACTATACCGGCGAATTGCCTGCCGGTCTGGATGCGACCGACAATTCGGTCATCTTTGTTGCGGATGATACCGTGCTTCTCAAAGACCTGATCGAAATGCGCAGCATCACGCAGAACCCGGTTCTACTCACCCGCGAGGGACGCATTTCCGGCACACTGGGTCGCAAGGAGTTCTTTGAAAGTCTGACGCAAACGGCCTCCGTCGCCGACTGATCATCAAAAAAGGCGCCCTGCAAACCGGGCGCCTTTTTTTAAAATACTATTGAACTTATCGTTTTATCCGCCGGTTACCGGCGGGAATAGCGCGATTTCACTCGCACCGCGTACATCGCGATCACCTTGCGCATATTCCTGATCGACCGCGACACGAATGATTGCCGGATCGGCCAGCACATCGGCGAAATTCGCCCCCCTGCCCGGCATCCAGGCCAGAAGATCGGCAACGGTTTTCACATTTTCCGGCAGTTCAATATCTTCCTCGGCCATGCCGATACGGTCTTTGACCCAGGAAAAATAGACCAGCTTCATTTCGCATCCAGTTCGGTTCGTATCTGTGTTTGGCCGCATGCTTGCGCAAACAAAGATACAGCGCAAGCACTGATCCCGTCTTCCCGCCAGAAATTGAAGCATTCCCGCACCAGAACATACCCGCTGCCGGAACAGACAACGCGCCCCGTCAATCACATCTCGGATTGGTGAGGCCATCAAACTTGCAGCAAGTCATTTTTTAACGTATATAAT
>CBIHMD010000006.1:0-16140 GCA_966210655.1 uncultured Thalassospira sp. | reverse complement strand
TCTGGTCGTCTATGCGTCGACTGAATGGCAATATTGACCAAATTGGTGGTGTCGGTTGCAGACGGATTTGGTTATACAGGGGCAAGAAACCGGGTTGCGCAGCACCACCCTGTGCGGCCTGTTGACATTCACCAAAGCATGAAGGACGCACAGATGGCCAAGTACTGGGTTATCGGGGGCACCTATCAGGATACCGGTTTTGACAAGCCGATCGGCGAAGAAACCAAAGTCGGTCCGTTTGGCAGCTTCGAAGACGCGGAAAAAGAATGGTCCAAGATGGCCTGGCAGTCGGTTGACGACGCCAATTCGCGTTACCGTATCGAACGTCTCGAAGAATACTGGGTTGTCGGTGGCGAATACGAAACCACCGATTTCGAAAAGCCGGTAGGCGGCGAAGAAGAACGCCATGGTCCGTTCGCAACCTTCAAAGATGCCGAAAAGGCATGGTCGAAACTGGCTTGGCAGTACGTTGATAACTGCAACTGCCGTTATCGCGTCGTTGAAGGCTAGACCAGAACCGATCTGATATGTTTTCTTTTTCTGATGCGCAGGCAATTACCGATCCGGTTTTGCGCACACAGACCGAAAACCATCCACGCGCGCAGGAAATCCTGCGCGCGTTTTTATATCCCTATGCGGCACCAGATCACGATTTCCTGTTTGTAAATGGTGCGGTTTTGCCTCTTGCACCGGATGGCATGATGGACGCGATCCGGGGGCGAACACCGGTTTTGGCTGTCGGATCAAATCGCGCACCGGTTCAACTGGCCCGGAAATTCGCAGCCCCCCGCCATCTTGATCCGGTTCCGGTCACTGTCGGCTGGATGGATCATCACGATATCGTTTATTCCGCGCATATGACCGGCTATGGCGCGATCCCGGCAACATTGGCCCCGTCACCCGGAACCGGTGTGCAGGTTGCCGTGACGTGGCTGAGTTCGGTGCAACTGACCCATATGCACGCAACGGAATCCGTTCCCGATCATTACCAGCACCAGCAGATTGACGGAAAAAACCTGCATCTTGATTGCGGGGTGCCGGTTGATCTGATCGGCAGCTATCAGTCGACTGCCGGGCATGTCTTTGATGCGAATGATATCTTTGCCCTTGCTGGGATCGCGGCGACGCAGCGCCGTTTCAAACCTGTGACCCAGTGGGAAATGATCGCACATATCGCAATGCGTGCGGGGCAACCGATGCATCCGGATTTCGTGCTTTGGTTGACTGATAATATTGTAATGAGAAAAAAACTGGCCGGGCGCTATTTAAAATCCGGGGGCTGATCCCATATCGGAATTAGCGTTCTATTATAATGTTGTTTTGCATCGATAATTTTGTAACCATTTGAAACTGTTTTGATTTGGCGTATGGTTTTTGAGGGGGAGGCAACCAAAGGTCAAAAATGACCAGAACCATTGCAATCGATTTGTTTCGCAATATCTGGTTGTATAGGTCATAGAATAATTTCGGTGTTCGGGGACAGAAAGCGCATCGAAATCGGGGAAGTCACGCAATCCTTGGGGGATTAACTGGCGCAATTTTCATTGCAGCCAGCGCTGCTGCGTTATGTGGCGGTGCTCATTTCATCGGGAGAATGGAATGTTTAATGCGCGGTCTGACGATGCCCATATCGTGGAAGCGATCAAGAAGTCACAGGGGACTATCGAGTTTACGCTTGATGGCAAAATACTGGATGCAAACGGCAATTTTCTGAACCTGATGGGCTATGACCTCTCAGAAGTTCGCGGCAAACATCACAGCATGTTTGTTGATGAAGAATACGCCCGGAGTTCTGAATACAAGGATTTCTGGGAAAAACTGCGTGCGGGTAAATTCTTTACCGCCGAATTCCAGCGATTTGGCAAGAATGGCAAGGAAGTCTGGATACAGGCAACCTATAACCCGGTGCTTAATCATCGCGGTGTTCCTTACAAGGTTTTCAAGGTCGCAACAGATATCACCGATCGTAAACTGAGATCGGTCGATTATGCCGGACAGGTCGATGCCATCGGAAAATCCCAGGCAGTGATCGAATTTGCCATGGATGGTACGATCCTGAAGGCCAATGAAAACTTCCTTTCTGCGATGGGATATGAGTTGCCCGAGGTGCAGGGCAAACATCACCGGATGTTTGTTTCACCCGAATTTGCCCAAAGCCGCGAATATGCCGATTTCTGGGCCAGGTTGCGCGACGGCAAATATATGTCTGCCGAATATCAGCGGTTTGGAAAGAACGGCAAGGAAGTCTGGATACAGGCGAGTGATAATCCGATCATGGATATGTCCGGGCGCCCGTTCAAAGTTGTAAAATACGCGACCGATATCACAGCCGAAAAAATACAAAGAGCCGATTTCGCGGGGCAGATCAATGCCATCGGTAAATCGCAGGCGGTTATCTCGTTTGAAATGGACGGCACGATCATTGATGCCAATGACAATTTCCTGAATGCAATGGGTTATTCCCGCGAGGAGGTCAAAGGAAAGCATCACAGTATGTTTGTCGATCCGGCTTATGCCAAAAGTGACAAATATCGTGATTTCTGGGCGGCCCTTGGACAGGGGAAATATCAGGCCGCGGAATTCAAACGCTTTGGCAAGGGTGGCAAAGAAATCTGGATTCAGGCCAGCTATAATCCGGTGACAGATATGAACGGTCGACCGTTCAAGGTGGTCAAATATGCTACCGACATCACCAAACAGGTTCAGACCCGTATCACGGCCGAAGAACTTGCAGAAGGATCAAGCGCAAGTGCCGAAGCCGTCGCCAGCGCATCCGAGGAAATGCTGTCAGCCATTCAGGAAATCAGCGAAAGCATGCAGCGTTCCCAGATTGCCGTGACGGACATTGTTTCAAAAATCCAGATGGCCGATGAAATTCGTGGGGAACTGGAAACAACATCCGAAGCGATGACCGGCGTGGTGCAGATCATCCGTGATCTGGCTGAACAGGTAAACCTGCTGGCCCTGAATGCAACGATCGAGGCCGCGCGCGCCGGTGATGCGGGCAAGGGCTTTGCCGTGGTCGCGGGGGAGGTGAAAAACCTTGCAACCCAGACGGCCAAGGCAACCGATCAGATTGAAGTCCAGATCGGCTCGATGTTAAGCATCACCAAACGTGTCGTCAGTTCGACACAGCAAATTTCAACATCCGCCAACGAGGTCAGCGATTACGTCAATGCCGTGGCTTCGGCCGTGGAAGAACAAACCAGCGTGACACAGGATATTTCAAAGAATATCCAGTTCGTCTTCACCGGCATCAGCGAACTGAATGACTGCGTGAAACAGATCGCAAGCTGACCCTAATTCTCCCGGTCTGGCAAAAGCTGCCAGACCCGGGTGAATTTGTTTTCAACATCCTCGACCGCAACATCCACCGGTACGTCATAGGTTTCAAGTTCGTCGATATTGCGTGTCGGGGCATATGTCCGGCCCGGATCGGCAAGGATCACACGTGTACCAAGTCGTGCCTCGCCCATCAGCCATTGCAAAACCGCATTGGCCATTTGCTGCTGGTAGCAGACATCACCGGCAAAAATCACATCCCAGCGCCGTGTTGCTGATTGCGTCCCGACAAAGTTTTCGGTCGTGGTTTCAAATGCAACGCCATTGCGTTCGGCGTTCAGACGCGTGGCTGTAATCGCCACCGGATCAATATCGTTTGCCAGAATGCTATCTGCACCGGCCATGACACATGCAATCGCCTGCATACCGCCACCGCACGCAAAATCCAGAACCTTTTTACCGCGCACCATTTCCGGATGATCAAGGATATATCGCGTAATCGCCTGTCCACCCGGCCACGCAAATGCCCAATAGGGCGGCGGGATATCCAGCACACCAAGAATATCCTCGGTTGCCTGCCAAAGTGGCGTGATATGGGTGGCCAGATACATTTCGATCTCGGGAGCCAATGGCACCCGTGCCGGTACGGTAAAGGTATCGATCAGATCGGCAAAACGCGGATCGTCGACTTCGGGAACCAGCGCATCGGCGAAAACATTTTCGGTCATCATGGGCCCATATCAGGGTGAATTTGATTGCCGGGGCTTACTTGCTTTGTGCCTCGGGTGCAAGCGAAGTCGCTTCCGGGTTCTCCTCGGTCTTCCGGCTATCCTGGGCAGTGCGACCAAGATAGAGCAGAATGTCACGCGGCTTTGCCTTTGGAATGTCCGGCCCCATATGAATCTGCGCCCCGCGGACAAGGGCAATGACCGGTGGTTCACTCCCCTGCAGGGCGATAAATTCATCCCAGCCGAATTCTTCGGTCAGACGGGTTTGCCGAATTTCGGCCCCGTGCCGGAAATCCTCCCGGATGTCGTCGGTTGTTATCGGCTCGGAAAACAGTGGCAGCCCGCCAAGTGTCTGGCTATGGCGTTTGGGGTCTTCGGGTGATCCGTGCATGCCGGTTTGGAAAACAGACCGGCGGCCAAACTCCGGCGCGAAATCGGTACAGACCAGCGTGTTATAGGCATCGTTGTCCGTGGTCGCGATCAGCTTGCCAAGCGAGGAAGTATCAAGGTGATGTTCGAAAACTTCCGAAAGAACTTCCCCGTAATAGGTCTGCAATCCGGTCTCGCGCGCCATCCGCATGCTGTGCCAGCGGCTGTCGGCAACCACCACCGGAATGTCAAGCTCGACCAGACGCCGGGCAAGATCAATCGTCCAGCGGTGTGCGCCAACAATCAGAACGCCGGGTGGTCCTTTGACGGCCAGATCAAGCTGGCGCGCCATCGGTCGGATCGAAAAGCCGTGTAACACCACGGTCGAAAATACCATTGCAAAGGCAAGCGGGATCAAAAGCGCCCCGTCGGCATAGCCAAGTTCGACAAGCTCGGTCCCAAACAGCCCGGAAACCGCGACCGCCACAATCCCGCGCGGCGCAATCCAGCCGACCAGAAGCCGTTCTTTCCAGGTCACTTTTGAAAATGCCAGCGATCCGATCACCGAAACCGGTCGCACGACAAACAGCATCGCCAGAACAAAAAGCCCATGCCCCCATGTCAGTTCGGCAATCATCGACCATTCAAGCGTCGCAGTCAGGATGATGAACACGCTGGAAACCAGAATGACGGTAAGGGTTTCCTTGAACCGGCGGATTTCATCAATCGCCATCAGATGGGCATTGCCAATCGTCAGGCCCAGCACCGTTACGGCCAGCAATCCGCTTTCTTCCTGAATTTCATTGGCCCCGGCAAAGCAGGTCAGAAGCACACCAAGGACAAGCGGGGCTTTCAGGAATTCCGGGATCCAGCCACGTTTGAAAATCTGAACCGTCCCCAAGCCAAACGCCAACCCGATCAGGATCGCCAACAGAATGTTGATCGCCAGATGACCGACTGCCGCGCCAAAGCCGCTGCCATGCTGACTGGCGGCAATGACTTCATAGGCCAGCACCGCAAACAGCGCCCCGATCGGGTCATTAACGATGCCTTCCCATTTCAGAAGCGTGGCCGGGCGTCTGGACAATCGCGCGTGACGCAACAGCGGTGCAATCACCGTCGGGCCTGTCACGATCATGATCCCGCCAAACAGGGCCGCCACCGGCCATGAAAGATCGGCCAGATAATGCGCCGCACCGGCACCCAGCAACCATGCAAGAAGCGGGGCAATCGTCGTCAGGCGGATCACGCCGCTGACACTATGCGTCAGTTCCCGGAAATCAAGCGCAAGCCCGCCTTCAAACAGGATCACCGCAACGGCCACAGCCACAAGCGGTTGCAACAGGGGCCCAAAATCATTGACCGGATCGATCAGGTCGGTTCCCGGTCCCAGCAACAGCCCGACAATCGACAGCAACACAATCGCCGGAATACCGGCCCGCCATGCAAACCATTGCGCCCCGACACCCGCAAGGATCAATCCGGCAATCATCAGGGCAAGCGGTGCGATCATGGACGGCCTTTCGATAATGGTACAGGTGAAGGATAAATCAGCCCATATGTGGGTCTAAATTCCGGTGCCGACCAGATTGGCAATGATGATTGCCGCCAATACCAGCAATCCGAAATCGCGGTTTGATTTGAACCGGCGCAGGCAGTTTGCGGCATCGTCAAGTTTCACGGTGGCAATCTGCCACGCCAGATGCAGGCACGCCAGCGCCAGAAGCGGGAAATAAACCCAGTGCAGCCCGGCCAGCATACCCGAAACACCCAGTAAAAGGGTCGTCACGGTATAAAATCCCATCGCCCATTGCGGTGTCGCATCCCCCAGCCGAAGGGCCAGTGACTTCAGGCCGATCTTCGCATCGTCATCCTTGTCCTGATGGGCATATATGGTGTCGTAACCAAGCGTCCAGAAGAAGCCCGCGACATACATCGCAACCGCTGCCGGGGCGACGGTGCCGGTGACTGCCGCCCAGCCGACAAGCGCCCCCCAGTTGAATGTCAGCCCCAGAACCGCCTGCGGCCAATAGGTGATGCGCTTCATGAACGGATAGGTGATGACAAGCGGCAGGGAACAGATGCCAACAATAATCGCCTCGACCCGGAACTGCACCAGTACGGCAAGCCCGATCAGAAGCAGCAGGCCCAGAAATGCAATTGCCTGCCATACCTTGACCTGACCGCTGGGGATCGGGCGGGTTGCCGTGCGTTCGACCCTGCCGTCAAAATTACGATCCGCCAGATCGTTGACCACGCAACCGGCCCCGCGCATGATCAGGGCACCAATGGCAAAATAGATCATCATCAATAGGCTGGGTGCGCCGTCGCTTGCCATGGCGGTTGACCACCAGCAAGGCAAAAGCAGAAGCCACGTGCCAATCGGACGGTCAAGTCGTGCCAGCTTCAGATAAGGCCGACTGGCCAACGGCGCGAACCGGTCGATCCAGCTATCGGCTGGCATATCGTTCTTCGTGTTCTGTATCGGCTGGTTGACCTGTGACATAATTGGCCTATGTAACTCTTTAACAAACTGAACTTCGCCGCATAACCGGCCTGGGGACATATATGACAGACGACGCCACCCGCGCCCGGCAACGCCTATTCGTTTCCGATCCTATCACGCCAGGATGCGAGATCGAACTCGCACCTGAACAGTCTCATTACCTTGAACATGTGATGCGCCTCAAGCCCGGAACGCCAATCAAGATATTTAATGGTCTTGATGGTGAATGGTTGGCGACCATCGATCACCTTCGGAAAAAGAAGGGCACGGTGACTGCCGAACGGCAATTGCGTGACCAGATTGTTGAACGCGGCCCGATCCTGGCTTTTGCCCCGATCAAAAAGCAGCGCCTTGATTTTCTGATCGAAAAGTCGGTCGAAATGGGGGTTGGTACGCTGCAACCGATTGTGACGGCGCATGGCATTACCGACAAGGTGCGCCTTGATCGTTTGCAGGCCCAGGTGATCGAGGCCGCCGAACAGTGCGAACGCCTCAGCGTGCCGGAAATTGCCCCACCGGTAAAATTGCTTGATTGGCTCGCGGACTGGCCGGAAAACCGGCATTTATTGTTCTGTGACGAGACGGGATCAGGCTCACCAATTGGTGAAGTGCTAAGTCAGCTATTGGCAAAGGGCGCTGGCTCGGCTATCGACAACGACAATGTTGTTAACCATGCAATCGTGATTGGACCCGAAGGCGGCTTTAGCGCCGACGAAATTGAACGCATCCGCAAACAGCCTTTTGCAACGCCTGTAAGCCTTGGTCCGCGCATCTTGCGGGCCGAAACCGCGGCAATTGCTGCTTTGTCAGTGTTTCAGGATCGCGTCGGCGACTGGTCGATACCTCCGGTCACGAGAGATTAGGGGAAGCCCTTATGACTGTCAGCGCCTCCACCGGCGACAGCCCGGTCATCGAAAGCCGTCGTCAGCTTGTCGAATGGTTCGAGTCCGGTTGTACACCGAAAAAAGACTGGGCCATCGGCACAGAACACGAAAAATTCGCCTTTACCCGTAACGATCTTCGCCCGATCCCTTACGAAGGGGAGAGGGGGGTAAAGACCCTTCTGACACAACTTGCCGAACGCTTTGATTGGGAACCGATCATTGAAAACGGCAATGTGATTGCGCTAACCAAGGATAACTGTTCCGTCTCGCTTGAACCGGGCGGGCAGATCGAATTGTCCGGTGCGCCGCTTAAAAACATTCACCAGACCTGCGGCGAAGTGCATCAGCATCTTCATGAAATCCGCGAAATTTGCGGTGATCTTGATATCGAAATGCTTGGCGTCGGTCATCAGCCAAAATGGGAACGCAAGGATATCCCGTGGATGCCCAAGGGCCGCTACGCGATCATGCGCGACTATATGCCCAAGGTCGGTAATCTTGGTCTGGACATGATGCTTCGGACCTCGACCATTCAGGTCAATCTGGATTTCTCGTCCGAAGCCGACATGATCAAGAAATTCAGAACGTCGCTGGCACTTCAGCCGGTTGCGACCGCCCTGTTTGCCGCGTCCCCGTTCGTGGATGGCAAACCAAGCGGCTATCTGTCTTCGCGATCCCACGTCTGGACCGATACCGACCCGGACCGTTGCGGCATGCTGCCCTTCGTGTTCGAAGACGGTTTTGGCTTTGAACGCTATGTCGATTACATGCTCGATGTGCCGATGTATTTCGTTTATCGCGATGGCAAATACATCAATGCCGCAGGCAAATCGTTCCGCGATTTCATGGCCGGAAAGCTTGACGTTCTGCCCGGTGAACGCCCGACGATGAATGACTGGTCCGATCACATGACGACCGCCTTCCCCGAAGTGCGCCTCAAGAAATTCCTTGAAATGCGTGGTGCCGATGGTGGCCCGTGGAAACGCATCTGCGCCCTTCCGGCCCTGTGGGTTGGCCTGTTGTATGATGATGCGGCGCTGGATGCCGCATGGGATCTGGTCAAGGATCTCAGCCATGCCGAACGCGAAGCCCTTCGCGATGATGTGCCGCGTACCGCCCTTGGAACGAAGTTCAGGAACGGCACCGTTCAGGACCTCGCCAAGGATGTGCTGACCGTCTCCAAACAGGGGCTTAAGGCGCGTGGTCGCATGGATGCCTATGGCGACGATGAAAGCCACTTCCTCGAAAGCCTCGAAGACGTCGCCGAAAGCGGTCGTACCCTGGCCGAGGAATTCCTCGATAAATATGAAACCGAATGGAACGGATCGGTCGATCCGCTGTTCCGGGAATACGCCTATTAGACATTGTGAAATGGCGGTGAATAATCACCGCCATTTTTCGTTTTTCGTGAATAATGAAAGTTCTGCCGTGATGACGACCAAAGCCAACCCCTGCGAAACCATGTCCGACGTACGTGCGAATGTGGATCGGGTGGACAGGCTTCTGGTGGCCCTGATGGCGGAACGACTGAACTATATCGAACAGGCCGCGCGCATCAAACCGACCCGCGATGCCGTGCGTGACGAAGGCCGGATCGAGGATGTGATCACCAAGGTCCGTGCCCAGTGCCGCATTGATGGCTTTGACGAAGACATGGCCGAACGGATGTGGCGGGCGATGATGGAAGATTTCATCGCCCACGAGTTCGTCAAATGGGATGATCTGCGCAAATAACCGGCTGCCGGGCGGGTTTCTTACTGTGCGGCAAGTTGATCCGCGTTGTTTGCAAACCAGTTACGAACAGCGTTGATATCGCTTTCTTCCATGCCAAGGCCAAGCTTGGTCCGTCGCCAAAGAACATCCTCGGCGGATCGGGCCCATTCCTGTGTCATCAGGAAACGGAGTTCTGCCTCGAACAGGTTGGGTGCAATTTCGCTACCCAGATCACCAATCGTTTTTGCATCCGGCGCAATGTCAAACAGCCGTGTGCCATAACAGCGCGCCCAGCGATGGGCGATCTGTTCGGGCAGCCAGTCGAGCTTTGTTCTGACACTGCTCAGGAACCGGTCGAAATTGCCATCGGCCATATCCCCGCCCGGCAGAACCGATTTTGCGGTCCAGTCCGATGCATCATTGCCCAGAACCGGACAAAGCTTTTGCAGGGCATGTTCGGCCAACCGCCGATAGGTGGTGATTTTCCCGCCATAGATCGACAGGATCGCCGGTGCATCGCCGTCCCCGGTATCGAGGTCGAACACGTAATCGCGCGTCACCGCCGATGCGTTGCTGTTCTTGTCGTCATAAAGCGGCCGGACACCGGCATAATCCCAAACGATATCGGCCCGCGTTAACGGCGTGGCCAGATAACCGTTGACCAGTTCCAGCAGGTAATCAATTTCACCGTCGCTGATCTTCACATCTGCCGGATCTCCGTCATAGGGAATATCGGTCGTTCCGATCAGGGTGTAGTGCTGCTGATAGGGGATGGCAAAGGCAATGCGCCCGTCACCATTCTGGAAGATATAGCAATGATCATGCGGGTGAATGCGCGGCACGATGATATGGCTGCCCTTGACCAGCCGTAACCCTGCGGCCTTGTCGCCAAGCCCGGCACGATTGACCATTTCGGTCACCCATGGACCTGCGGCATTGACCACGGCCCTTGCCGAAACGCTGGTTTCTTTGCCGTCTTCTGATTGCAGTGTCGAAGTCCAGCCATCCGTTCCGCGCACAAGGGCGGCACAGCGCGTCCGGGTTTTGATCACCGCCCCGCGTGCCTGCGCATCAAGGGCGTTTAAAACCACAAGCCTGGCATCATCGACCCAGCAATCGGAATAGGAAAAGCCGCTGGTGAACTGACCAAGAAGCGGATCGCCTTCGGCCGTTCCCTGCAATGAAAGCGAACGTGACCCCGGCAGGCGTTTACGCTTTGCCAGATGGTCATACAGAAACAGTCCGGCACGCAGCATCCATTTGGGCCGAAGCCCTTTATGGTGCGGCAGAACAAAGGTCAGCGGCCAGATGATATGCGGGGCGGCTGCCAGAAGAACCTCGCGTTCCTGCAATGCTTCACGCACCAGCCGGAATTCGTAATGTTCAAGATACCGCAGGCCGCCATGGATCAGCTTGGTCGAGGATGAAGATGTAGCCGAGGCAAGATCGCGCTGTTCGACCAGAAGGACGGACAGGCCGCGACCGGCGGCATCACGGGCAATACCCGCACCATTGATGCCGCCGCCTACGACCAGAAGGTCGTAAAGTTCAGACACGTCAGATCACCTTTTTGCGCAGCCAGGCGGCCAAAGCCTCGCCCACGATCACAAGACCGATGATCGCCAGAAGAATGGTGGCAACCGTCTGCCAGGCAAAGGTGTCAATCGCGCCTTGCAGGATAATGCCGATCCCGCCAGCCCCGACCAAACCCAGAACCGTGCTTTCGCGCATATTGATGTCCCTACGCATGATGGAAACCGCAAAGAAGGTCGGCATGACCTGCGGCACAACCCCATAAATCAGGATTTTGAACCGCGATGCGCCGACTGACTCAAGCGCCTCGATAGGTGCCCGGTCGATTTCCTCGATCGCCTCGCCCAGAAATTTGCCGATAAAGCCGATCGAACGGAAAATAATCGCAAGAATACCGGCCATCACGCCGGGGCCGAAAATCGCAACAAACAGCAGCGCCCAGATGATGGTATTCACCGACCGCGACGACACCAGAATAAACCGGCCAATCCACAGCGTCAGCTTGTTGGGCGTGGTGTTCTGGGCCGCAATCAGGGCAATCGGCAACGAAAGGAATACCGCAAAGAACGTTGCAATCGTCGCAATATTGACGGTTTCAAGCAACGTGATTGCGATCATTTCCCAATCATTAAGCGATGGCGGATACATGCGCGAGAAAAGATCGCCCATTTGTTGCGGGGCATCCCAAAGCCACGGCCAAATGATGTTGATCGTCGAAAGCGACCAGACCGTTGCCAGCACGACACCGCCATACATGGCAAAGCGCAGCCAGCGTTGTTTGGGGGTATAGCGCGACCATTCGCGTTCGGCGATGGCGTCCGGCCCGGCATTTTTCGTTGTTGTTACCATATGTTCCTCCGGATCCGGCCGCTTATGGCTTCGCTGATCAGGATGACGCCGATAATGCAAAGCGTGATCGCAAGCGCGAAGTCATAGTCATAGCGCCGAAACGCATTCATCAGGGTCGATCCGATCCCGCCCGCACCAACAATGCCGACCACGGCAGATGCGCGCAGATTGCTGTCAAGCTGATAGATCGAAAGACCGATCTGGCGGGGCATGATTTGCGGGATCACGGCATAAAGCATGGTGATAAATGTCCCGCCCCCGGCCGCCCGGATGGCTTCAACCTGGCCCCAGTCGATTTCCTCGATCCGCTCGGCCAGCATTTTGGCAACGAAACCAATCGAATAGATCGTGAGGGTCAAAATCCCCGCCAGCGGGCCAAAACCAACCGCCTTGACGAACAGGATGGCAACGATCACCGGATGGAAGCTGCGTGCGATGATGATGACGGCACGACCAATGTTATAGAGCCATTTCGGCGCAATATTGCTGGCGGCGCAAAAGGCAATCGGCACGCTAAGTATTACGCCAGCAAGGGTTGAGACGATGGCGATCTTGATACTTTCAAGAAAGCCCTGCAGCACCAGTTCACCCCGGATCATGTCAGGCGGGAAAGCGCCCTTGAAAATACGGATGGCGCGCGGAATGCCTTCCTGAATACGTTCCCAGTTAAAGGGCAGGCTGGTGACCGCCCACACGACATAGGCCAATACGCCAAGAATGATCGCCCAGCGTATCGCCGGATTGGCGATAAAGGGCGGCTTTTTCCATGTGCGATGGCCCGTTGCTTTTTCAACGGAGCTGGTCATTGCGATACAACCTCGCGCAGGGTTTCCGGATCGCCGGTTTCGCCACGTTCTTCTGCCGGAACCCCGGCATAGATTTCATCCATGGCATCCTGGGTAAGATCGGTCGGAACACTGTCAAAGATGATGCGGCCAAACCGCATGCCGACGATGCGCTGGGTATATTCCTTGGCCTCGGTAACATTGTGGATGTTGATCAGGACCGGCAACTGCAATTCGGATGCCAGTGCGCGCAACAATTCCATGATCTGTCGTGATGTTTTGGGGTCAAGCGACGCGGTTGGTTCATCGGCCAGCAGGATTTCGGGTTCCTGCATCAGGGCGCGAACCACGCCGACACGCTGGCGTTCACCACCCGACAGTTCATCGGCGCGTTTGTTGGCATAATGGGCAATACCGACACGTTCCATCAATTGGAAGGCACGGTCAATGTCGCTTTGGGGGAAATTGCGCGTCATGGCACGCCAGGCCGGAACATATCCCAACCGTCCCGACAGAACATTTTCCATCACCGTCAAACGGTTGATCAGGTTGAAACCCTGAAAAATCATGCCGATACGACGACGCGCCAGACGCAGGTCGCCGCCAGACAAATTTGTCAGTTCGGTGCCGTTAAGGTCAATCGAGCCAGATGTCGGTTCGACCAGCCGGTTAATGCAACGCAAAAGCGTGCTTTTACCCGCGCCGGATGCCCCAATGATGGCAACGACGCTTTCGCCCGGAACTTCAAGGTTCAGGTCCTTGAGAACAGCCTCATCCTTGCCATAGCGTTTGACCAGATCTTTGATACGCAGCATCACGATACCTTGAAAAAAAACTACCGGGACCGAAAATCGATCCCGGCAGGTGTAGTTTGAAAGAAGGAATTACTTCAGGTTGTCCGAGGTGTATGTGACACCGTTGGCAGCCTGGATTTCACGAATGACGTCCCAGTCTTTCTGGTAGGTGACCGGAAGGAATTTGGTGACACCCTTGAATTCTTCGCCAAGTGCCGTGCCCTTCATGTCGAAGGTAAAGAAGGCTTCCTTGATCTTTTCGATCAGTTCCGGCTTCAGGTTATAGGCATAGTTGAACGAAGTGGTCGGGAACGGCTTGCTTTCATAAAGGATTTTGACGTCGGCCGGATCGTACAGATCGCGCTGGGCCATACGTTCAACAACTTCTGATGCCACCGGGGCTGCGTCATAGTCACCGGCAACAACGCCCAGCATCGACTGATCGTGCGAACCGGAATAGACGACTTCGTAATCCTGTTCCGGAACGATGCCCTGACCCGGAAGCAGTGCGCGCGGTGCAAGGTTGCCCGAGTTCGAGGTCGGGGAGGTATGAGCAACGCGTTTTCCCTTAAGATCGGCAAGCGAATTGATGCCGCTGTCAACGCGGGTATAAAGCTGCAAGGTATAACCAAAACGACCATCCTCGGCACCCATCAGGGCAAACGGGACCGCACCGGCAAGGTTAACTGCAAACGGGGTCGGACCGGTCGAGAAACCGGCAACGTGCAGACGACCGCTGCGCATGGCTTCGACTTCGGCTGCGTTCGACTGGACGGCAAAGAAGTGAACGTCCTTGCCGGTCACTTCTTTAAGATGTTCAAGGAACGGCTCCCAGATATCGGCATAAACCGCAGGATCTTCGACCGGGGTATAGGCGAATACAAGCGTATCGGGGTCAACCTGCTGATCCGCGGCCGGTGCATCGGCAACCAGATCACCGTCCATATCGCAATACATCTGATCAAGATCACCGCGTGCGATGCAATCATCGGCTTGTGCAAATGCCGGGCTGCTGGCCATGCCCATCATTCCGACGGCGGCAAGCAGTGTGGAAACTTTCAAAATGTCCGTTTTTTTCGCATGCGAAAACATGTGATTAAACCTTTCTTCCCTGTAAACGCTGGCTTCACGCCATTTTCAAATGTGGTTTTGTTGGTTTTATTGTTGCTTTTATCAACATTATAAAGTGGTAAAAAGTTTGAAAAGCAACATAAAACTGTAACAATCAGTTACAAATTTAACTGCTAACCTTATCCGAAAGTGGTGCAGGCAAGGCTATTCACGGGAGAGAGAGCTTTTTGCGTATCGGAAAAAAAGAACGACAGCAGCGTATCCTTCAGGAATTGCAAATTCACCCGCATGTGAGAGTTACCACACTGGCCGAACGATTCGATGTGGCAACTGAAACAATTCGCCGCGATCTGGATGCGCTAAGCGACGATGGCCTGATCAAGCGCGAATTTGGCGGGGCATCGGCACAGCCAATGGGCCATCAACCCGATCTGGCCCAGCGCCAGATGACCGCAGTCGCCGGGTTCGAGCGGATCGGCATCATGGCGGGCACCATGATCCGGCCGGGCGATGTGATCATGGTTGATGCCGGCTCCACCGTCAGTCAGCTTGCCCCCTATATGGCCCAGAACCCCGGCGCATTGCGGCGCACGGTTCTGACCAATTGCTATGCGGTGGTGCATGGCATGGGCGAACAGGCGGTAATTGACGATGTCATCATGTGTCCGGGGCAGTTCGATCCGCGTGAAAATGCGGTTTACGGCAATGACACAATCGAATTCCTGCGCCGTTTCCACGCCAACAAGGCCTTTATCGGCGCATCAGGCGTTGCATGGCAGGGGTTCAGTGACGTTAACCGTCGGGCGGTTGCGGTCAAGCGTGCGATGATGGAACGGTCCGATGAAACGTGGCTGATGGTGGATCACACCAAGTTCGATCAGCGTTACCTTGAAAACATCGCACCGCTCGAAGCCTTGGCCGGGGTGATCACCGATCGTTTGCCGCCTGAAAAAATGCTGTCACATCTTGATCGTATTGGCGTTCAGGTTGTCGCATGGCATGACAATCCGTCGACAAAGCACGGTGCGATTGCCAGCTGATATTTTACGTCTGGCAATAAAACTGCATTTTTTCAACACAGTGACTTTGCGCGAACGATCATTTGCGCCCATATTCGGGAACGGCAAAAGATAATTGCCAGCCGGGTTCCCGCCCCGGTCAGTATGTTTTCTGACACGGAGGATTTCTATCGTGACCAATCCAGTGACCACCCGCACCGAACAGGACACCATGGGCAGCATCGATGTGCCCGCGGACCGGTATTGGGGGGCGCAGACCCAGCGATCAAAACAGAATTTCCGCATTGGGGGTGAACGCATGCCCGATGCCCTGATCCGGGCGTTCGGTATCCAGAAACTGGCCGCCGCACGCGCCAATGCCGCCCTTGGCAATCTGGATGCAGACCTTGCCGAGGCGATTGAAGCCGCCGCGCGCGAAGTCGCCGATGGCAAGCTGCTGGATCACTTCCCGCTTGTCGTCTGGCAGACCGGTAGTGGTACCCAGACCAACATGAATGCCAACGAGGTCATCGCCAACCGCGCCCTGGAAATCCTGGGCCACCCCAAGGGCGACTACACCCGGCTGCACCCCAACGACCACGTCAACCTGTCGCAGTCCACCAACGAC
>CBIHMD010000005.1:0-16706 GCA_966210655.1 uncultured Thalassospira sp. | reverse complement strand
CCAGTTCGGCACCCGGATCAAAATCCTGTTCCTGAACAGATATACGTGCCATGCGACGCCCCAGCGCATCCTTTGCGTTATTCATCGCATGTTCGACAAGCTTGCGCCGACCGCCGCGCTTGGGTACCTGCAGGGTGATCTTGCGGTTATTGTTGATCGATAATGCGGTTTCGACCAGTTCCTGACCTTCAATCTCGTGCGACAGAAGAACCTGTTTGGGAGCCGGTTTATCGGCATAGAACTGTCCGACAAAGGCCGACAGGATTTCGGGGATCTCAGCCCCCTGTTCATGGCGCGGGAAATAGGATCGGTTGCCGTAATTCGATCCGGACCGGAAGAAGAACACCTGAACACAGCTTTGGCCGCCCTCATTATGCAGGGCAATTACATCGGCCTCTTCAACGCCTTCCAGATTAATATCCTGATGTGACCGGATCTGGCTGAGCGCTCGGATACGGTCGCGATACATCGCGGCCTGTTCAAAATCCATGCGTTCGGATGCTACCAGCATGTCACTTTCAAGCTGCTTGAGGATTTTCTGGCTGCGCCCGGTCAGGAAGTCACGGCAGATATCGACAAGCGCGTCATATTCGGCCTTTGCAACCCGGTCGACACACGGCGCAGAACAGCGTTTGATTTGATACAGCAGACACGGGCGCGATCGATTGGAAAACACCGCATCGGTGCAGGACCGCAGCAAAAAAGCCCGTTGCAGATGATTGATCGTGTTGTTAACCGCCCAAGCCGACGCAAACGGACCAAAACAACTGCCATCCTTGGCCCGTGCGCCACGATGTTTCACAATGCGCGGATAATCGTGATCCTCGGTGATCAGGATATAGGGGAAGCTTTTGTCATCGCGCAGAAGGATGTTGTAACGCGGCTTAAGTTTCTTGATCAGGTTGGATTCAAGCAGAAGCGCTTCGGCTTCGGTATGGGTAGTGATGATTTCCATACGGACCGTCTGCGCGACCATACGGGCGATCCGTATCGGCAACTGCATTAGGCGGGTATAGGCCACCACACGCTTTTTAAGGTTCTTGGCCTTGCCGACATAAAGAACCCGGTCCTTGTCATCGATCATGCGATAGACACCGGCCGATCCCGGCATGGTTTTCAGCGCATGTTTGATGGCCTCGACACCGCGCGCAGCTCCCCCGTCATACTCATCGCTTTCAAGCGACAATCCGATTTCCCGGATGGGGTTTTCGGAGGGGGATTCAGGCTTCATCAGGCGTCTCCGGCAGATTTATTAAAAATCAAAAGTTGTGACGGCGGTCACTTCTCAAACGGGCTTCCGACAATACCCAAAAAGATTAACGCCGCAACATCACTTCACAGAATCGCGACCGGAAAAAGATGTCCACCAAGGCTGTGGATAAGTTTGTGGGTAATAGGGGGGCTCTTTGCTACACCCCTTGAGAGTCTTAACGTTCTATGAAGTGCACATTTATTGAGCAAACAAGTTAAGTTATTGATTTAATTAATAAAAAATACTGTCAACCTGAAAACATTCGGTAATACAGGAGTCAAAAAAGAATATTTTCCTTTGATTCCATGCGCCCAGATGCTTGTGCATAAGGGTCGCAGCGATTCGGCCTAGAGGAATCACAGAGTCCCCACCGAAAATGGTTAACAAAAGTAAATTTTAAGCAGATTTACCGATGCGATCAGCGCGCGATATTAAAGCGCTCTATTTCGACCCCGACCGCAGAAACGTCATCAAAGACATCAAGCTTTTCAACCCGGACGTTTACCTTACGCACCCGGCGATCTGCCAGACACATATCGGCCAGTTTTTCCCCAAGGGTTTCCACAAGGTTCACATGACCGTCACGGCAGATTTCCCGCGTGCCTGTCACCAGATCCTCGTAGCTTAAAACAGTGGCAATATCGTCATTCTGGACACCTTCGCCTTCGAGCACGGCAAGATCCAGATTGATCCGCACCCGTTGCGGGGCATGTTTTTCGTGGTCATATACGCCAATGGATGTTTCGACCACCATGTCACGCACGAAGACACGACGCAAACTGCCTGCATGGTCTGCATAGGGCAGTGTCGTAATGTTATCGTCCTGCTTAAGGCCTGCGGTCATGGTCTGGTCTTCCTTGTGCTGCGCTTGGTTCGGCCAGATGTCCGGAACCCAAGCCCGACGCATCATTCCTCTGGCATATTCTGTTCGCCACTGGGTGCCCAATTAAGGTGCTGCCCGCCGTCAAGCGCTAACATTTGCCCGGTGATGGCTGGCGCGGCAAGGAAAAATCGTACCGCGTCGCAAATCTCTTGCGGGTTTGTCCCAATTTTCAGGGGAGTCTGATCGCATTGCTGATCGAAAACTTCCTGTGTTTGCCGGACACTAGGCAGTGCCGGGCCGGGGCCAATCGCATTGACCCGGATTTGCGGTGCCAATGCCAGTGCCAATATCTGGGTCAGGGTCCAAAGACCTGCCTTGGACAAGGTATAGGTCATGAAATGAGGTGTCAGATTCCAGACACGCTGATCAATCAGGTTGATGATGACACCCTTGAGCCCGACCGGTAACCGTTTCGCAAAATCCTGTGACAGCACAAACGGCGCACGCAGATTGGCTTCCATATGATAGTCCCAGCCTTCGCGCGTGGCGGTGCCGATATCATCATATTCAAAGGTGGATGCATTATTGATCAGAACCCCGATCGGGCCCAGTGCAGCCGTTGCTTCGCGCACAACACGCCCGGTATCTTCTTCCTTGCCAAGATCGGCCGAAATAACGCAGGCACGACGGCCAAGGGCACGGATTTCATCCGCCAGGCTTTCCGCATCCCTGCGCGAGGAATGGCAATGAAGGGCGACATCATATCCCTGTGCCGCCAGATCAAGCGATAAAGCCCGTCCGATACGCTTCGCAGCCCCAGTCACAAGGACCGTTTTCGGCATTATCCCTGTCATCCGGTTTCCATCCCGTCCGTCAAGATGCGCCCCCTTTTCCGGGGCGGGCGGTCGCCTTTCAATATCAGGCGCGCCGTCATTTATGTTCGGCAATCCCGGAACTTACAATCAAACCTGCCTGCCGGTCCATCACCGTGTGAACGGTTTCAGGCACGCAAGGCGGATCATGCCGTAACCAGACTTGCGACATATCCAAGATAGGCAAGAACAAAGACAATCCCCGTAATCCGCGACATGCCGCGCAAGAAATAGCCGACAACCAGCAAAAGAACGGTCACAGCCAGCATGATCCAAAGATCGGATTGCAGGATCTGATCAGGCACCGTAATCGGCGCGATCAGCGACACGCCACCGATAATCACCAGCAGGTTCAGAAGGTTGGAACCAACCACATTGCCCAGTGCGACATCGGAATGCCCCCGAAACGCTGCAACAATCGATGCTGCCAGTTCCGGCAGTGACGTACCGAATGCAACAAGCGTCAAACCGATTACAGCTTCGGACACACCGAACTGACGCGCAACCGAGACGCCACCATCCACCAACAGATCCGCACCAAAGGTCAGGGCAACAATCCCGATAACCGTCGCGATGATCGGTTTCAACCAACCGCTTGGTACTTCGCCGACTTCGTCAACTTCTTCCTCATGCAGGCTGCTGGCTTCGCCCGGACTTTTCTTGTCATGCTGATAGGTAAAGTACCAGATCGCAGCCAGAACCAGCAGCATGATCGCACCGGCCCAGCGTTCCACAACCCCGAACATGCAAAGCCCGATAAACAGGACCGTGCCCAGCAACATGGTGCCACCGTCACGTACAACCATTGTCCGGGACGCCGCAATCGGCTTCAGAACAGCCGTAGCACCAAGGATAA
This sequence comes from uncultured Thalassospira sp., assembly GCA_966210655.1. Classification (GTDB taxonomy): domain Bacteria; phylum Pseudomonadota; class Alphaproteobacteria; order Rhodospirillales; family Thalassospiraceae; genus Thalassospira. The sequence goes on along the minus strand of CBIHMD010000005.1, from coordinate 12,903 downwards.
GGAGAATATTGGCGATGTTCGAACCAACAACGTTGCCCATCGCAATATCACCGGACCCGGCAAGTGCCGCATTCAGCGATACAACGAATTCCGGGGCCGAAGTGCCAGCGGCAACCACTGTCAGGCCGACAATTATCTTGGAAACCCCCAGCAACAGCGCCAGACCGACAGCACCGCGAACAATGAACTCACCACCGGCCGTCAAAAGCACAAGACCACCGATAATCTGCAAATAGGGGATGAACTGTTCCAATTCCGGCCTGCTCGTTTGGGGAAACCATTATTCTTTCTGTACCCGTTTACGGGCCAGCGGAACATGGCATCCCGCAAACAGAATAGCAAGCCGTCTCCCCCCTTGCGATGCCATTCCATATGTCACTGTGATACGGTTCCCACACTGTATGATGGGATCAATCAGCATGTCGGCAGGAATATCTCCATCCCCCGATATCATCCGTCAAAGATGTCTTCGCAAACGCAAAATTTCCATAGAAATCATAGGGGTATTTCCGCTATCCTGATTTCAACGACTTCCTTTACACGCCGATCTGCCCCGGACGCATAACCCACCATGTCACATAGCGTTCTGTTCGAGCTGTTTCTTGTCCTGACCGCCGCGGTGATTGCCGTACCGCTGGCGCAAAAATTACGCGCCAACTCGATCATCGGCTTTCTGATCGGCGGTTTTTGCATCGGTCCTTTTGGTTTTGGCCTGATCACTGACCGCGAAGACATTTCAACCGTCGCCGAGCTTGGCATTGTCTTTTTGCTGTTCATGATCGGTCTTGAACTGTCGCGCGAACGATTGCGCGTCATTGGCGGCCGGTTTGCCACGCTTGGCTTCCTGCAAATCTCTGTCACGATGGCAGTCATGTTTGGTGTGTTGCTACTGATAAGTCGCGACATGCCGTCCTCGATCGTGATTGCCGGGGCGCTGGCCCTGTCGTCAACCGCAATTATCCTCAAGCAGCTTTCCGATGAACGTCAGTTGCATACCCGCTTCGGACGTGCGGCCCTTGCAATCCTACTGTTACAGGACGTTGCTGTTGGTCCGTTCCTGATCATGGTTCAGGCCGCGGGCAAAGCCGGAACGGAAACCAGCCCGTGGATCAGTGTGTTAAGCGGTATCGGCGCTGTTGCCATATTGCTGCTGGTTGGTCGTTATCTGCTGCCGCGCCTGTTTCGCTACATCGCAGCCCTTAAAAACCCCGAACTTTTTGCAATCGGCACCCTGTTTGTCGTTCTGGCCGCCAGTACCCTGACCGAGGCCGCTGGTCTTTCGATGGCGCTTGGTGCCTTCATCGCCGGGGTAATGCTGGCCGAAACCGAATTCCGCCATCAGATCGAAGCCGACATTTCACCATTTCGCGGTGTTTTCCTGTCGCTGTTCTTCATGTCGGTCGGCATGTCGGTCAATGCCAATGTGGTGATCGGTCAGGCCGGAACGATCATTTTGTGGCTGATCGGGCTTTTGGTGGTAAAGGCCGCAGTTCTTTTCGGTCTGTCCCTGCTGATCGGCTTTAACCGGGCATCATCAATCCGGGTTGCCATGAGCCTTGCCGCGGGCGGCGAGTTTGCTTTTGTCATGCTGGCACTGGCATCCCAGAACGGCGCGGTTCCGCGCGATATTGCCGTTCTGCTGATACCTGTTGTTGCCATTTCCATGGGGCTGACACCGACCCTGATTTCACTGGGTCACCGGATCGAACAAAAACTTCATCCCAAGGAAAATGATCAGCTGACCGAGATTTCCGACGAAACCGACGGCATCCAGAAACATGTTCTGGTGATCGGCTGCGGGCGTGTCGGCCGGGTTCTGGCCCGCCTGCTGCGCACCAAGGATATCCCGTTCATCGTTCTGGAAGCCGATGCCCAACAGGTATCACGCGGCCGGGCCGAGGGATTGCCGGTCTATTTTGCCGATGGTTCACGCCCGGAAACATTTCGCGCGGCCCATACCGAACAGGCCCATGTCGCAGCCGTTGCCATGGGCAACCCGCACGCCACGGAAAAAACCGTTGCCCTGCTGCGCCAGCATTATCCACATCTGAAAATCTTTGCCCGCGCCCAGGACATCACCCATATCGGACCACTGTCACGCAGCGGTGCCGATGCCGCAATCCCCGAGGTGCTTGAAACCGGGTTACGCCTGTCCGATCATGTTCTGGCTGCCTGCGATATCCCGCAGAAAGATATCGATATCGAAATCGCCAAGTTCCGGCGTGCCGACATGTTGCTGATGAACGAACTTGCCCCGCGCATGCCACGGTCAAAAGCAGAAGACATCGCAAACAAACCGGCCAAAGCATTAAAAGACAAGAAAACCACCTGAAAACAAAAACCCCCGTCACAAGGATGGGGGTTTTTCACGTCGTATCCGGAATTATGTCAGCTTTAGGCGGCTTCGACATCCAGTGCGTAACCGGCGGCACGAACCGTGCGGATCACATCGCGCGTTCCCTTGACGTCATTCAATGCCTTGCGCAGGCGGCGGATATGCACGTCAACGGTACGGGTTTCGACATAGATATTCGGGCCCCAAACCGCATTCAGAAGCTGCTCGCGCGAGAAAACCCGACCCGGATGTTCCAAGAAGTAACGCAGCAGACGGAATTCGGTCGGGCCAAGATGGATGGCCTTGCCATTACGGCTGACACGATGGGCCGCCAAATCCATTTCAATATCGGAATAGATCAACTGCCCCTGTGGTTGTGCCGGGCCGGATCGACGCAGCAACGCACGAATACGCGCCAGCAATTCGCCGATTGCGAACGGCTTGGTCACATAATCGTCTGCCCCGGTATCAAGGCCGCGGATGCGGTCGCCTTCTTCTCCACGCGCGGTAACCATGATCACCGGCAAATCGCGGCTTTCCGGTTTCCGGCGGATCTGGCGGCAAACCTCGATCCCTGACATCACCGGCAGCATCCAGTCCAGAAGAACCAGATCGACATGGGTTTCGGCCAGAATTTTCAACGCTTCGTCACCGTCCCCGGCTTCGACAACCTGCATTCCCTCGCGTTCGAGGTTGTAGCGCAACATGGTTACGATTGCAGCTTCGTCCTCGACGATAAGAACCGTTGGGTCCATCTTCCTATGCTCCAGTGTCACTCATTCGGTTCTACAACGGCAAAGTTCGCCGCGTCATTTTTTGGTCTTGTGTCCATCGGCAGGTCTTCGCCCTTGATCCGGTAATAGATCGTTTCGGCGATATTGGTCGCGTGATCGCCAATACGTTCGATGTTTTTGGCAATAAACAGCAGATGGGTCGATGCCGTGATGTTACGCGGATCTTCCATCATATAGGTCAGAAGTTCACGGAACAGGGAGTTGTACATATCGTCAACTTCCTGATCGCGCGCCCAGACACGCTGTGCCTTTTCCGCATCGCCTTCGATATAGGCGTCCAGAACGTCCTTGATGATTTCCTGGCACAGCTTCGCCATGTTCGGGATCACCTGAACCGGGCGGATCGGCGGCACCTGATTGAGAACCTGCGCGCGCTTGGCAATATTTTTTGCCAGATCACCAATACGTTCCAGATCGTTGGAAAGTTTAAGCGCGGTCACAACCTGTCGCAGATCATCTGCCATCGGCTGGCGCAGGGCCAGAAGACGTACGGCAAAATCCTGAACTTCCTGTTCCAGCGTATCGATACGGTGATCGGAAAGAATGACCTTCTCGGCCAGTTCCGAATCCCGTTTGACGATCGCACGGATCGCAGAAATCAGCTGGCTTTCGGCAAGCCCACCCATCTGCGAGATGATATTGTTCAAACGGGTCAGTTCTTCGTCAAACGAACTGACGATATGGTGTTTTTCGTCGGCCATCTAAAATACTCCTGCCCGGAATTAACCGAAGCGACCCGTGATGTATCCCTTGGTGCGTTCGTCCTTGGGATTGGTGAAAATCTGATCGGTTTCGCCGACCTCGACCAGCTTGCCGAGGTGGAAGAACGCCGTGCGCTGCGACACCCGGGCCGCCTGTTGCATGGAGTGCGTTACGATCACAATGGTGTAGTTCGAACGAAGCTCGTCGATCAGTTCCTCGACCTTTGCGGTTGCAATCGGGTCAAGTGCCGAGCACGGTTCATCCATCAGGATGACTTCCGGGCTGACGGCAACAGCACGCGCAATGCAAAGGCGCTGCTGCTGACCACCCGAAAGACCGGTTGCCGGTTCCGGCAGACGGTCCTTGACTTCTTTCAGAAGCCCTGCCCGTTCAAGCGAGGTCATGACAATTTCGTCAAGCTCGTCACGCGAATTGACCAGACCGTGAATACGCGGGCCATAGGCCACGTTGTCATAGATCGATTTCGGGAACGGGTTCGGTTTCTGGAACACCATGCCGATACGGGCACGCAACTGAACGACGTCAATCGCCTTGTCATAGATATCACGATCATCAAGCGTTACCTTGCCATTGATCGTGACACCGTCAATCGTATCATTCATGCGGTTCATGCAGCGCAGGAAGGTCGATTTACCGCAACCCGATGGACCGATCAGCGCAGTGACCTGACGTTCGACAATATCAAGATTAACATCGAAAAGCGCCTGATTGTCGCTGTAGAAAAGATTGAGATCACGGGCCGTCATTTTCGGGCTCGTGACTGACGGCTCTGCCGTCATTGCGCTTTGAGTTACAACAGCCATTTTACCACTTCCGTTCAAATTTCTTGCGCAGAAACACAGCCAATCCGTTCATCAGGATCAGGAAGCCCAGCAACACCATGATCGCCGCCGAGGTTTTCTCGACAAAGGCACGTTCAGGACTATCAGCCCACAGATAAATCTGCACCGGAAGAACCGTCGCCGGATCAAGCGCGCCCCCCGGAACATCAACGATAAACGCCACCATGCCGATCATCAGAAGCGGTGCGGTTTCACCAAGCGCCTGTGCCATACCGATAATTGTACCGGTCAGGATGCCGGGCATTGCCAGCGGCAACACATGATGGGTCACCGTCTGCACTGGCGATGCACCAAGTCCCAACGCCGCCTGCCGGATAGACGGCGGCACTGCCTTGATCGCGGCACGCGATGCAATGATGATGGTCGGCAAGGTCATCAGCGCCAGCGTCAGACCACCGACAACCGGTGCCGAACGCGGCAGATGCATGACATTGAGATAGACCTCAAGCCCGAGAAGACCGAACACGATCGACGGCACAGCCGCAAGGTTGTTGATATTGACCTCGACAATCGTCGTAAACCGGTTTCTCGGGGCGAATTCCTCAAGATAAATCGCGGCCAGAACACCGATCGGGAAGGACAGAAGAAGCGTCACAACCAGGGTATAGAAAGAGCCGACCGCAGCCCCCCATATGCCGGCAAGTTCCGGTTCACGCGAGTCACCATTGGTGAAGAACCGCGTGTGGAACTGCTTGTCGACAGCACCTTCGGAGGTCAGGGTATCATACCATCCGAGTTCCTGATCGTTCAGGCGACGCTCGCCCTCATCCGTATCCGCACTGATATAACCTTTGTTCAGCATGTCGAAATCGTCGCCCGAAATCATCCAGACCTTGCGGGTCTGACCAATCAGGCCCGGATTTTCGAGGACACGCTCGCGCAGGTCATAGGACGCCCCGCCCGAAACGATGTCATAAAGATCGCGGCGTTCCCGGCGGTCGGTGACCTCGGGAAAATGTTTGCGCAGTGCTTCCTTGATCAAACCATCGAAATTGGCCCGGCCAATAACAGCCGGATCACCGGTTCCATCCGGATCAATTTCAGCCGGATCAAAATAAACTTCGATCTGGACATAGGTCTGGAAGAAAGCAGTGTAACCTTTCGAGATGATCGAATAGCCAAGCACAAACAGCGCCGTAAGAGCGATCGCAATCGCGCTTAGACCATAAATCTTGAATCGGCGCTCCGCCCCGTACCGCTTTTTGATATTGCGGGCGATTTTCGGGCTATCCCAGTCAACCGGCTTGTGCAGATTGCCAGAGATCACTTTTGCGGCGGCTCTATCTTCCATAAGCGATGCCATATCAGTCATATTTCTCGCGATACTTCTGAACAACCTTAAGGGCAAACACGTTCAAACCCAAGGTGACAAGGAAAAGGAACAAACCCAACGCGAATGCCGAAAGGGTTTTGGCACTGTCGAACTCCTGGTCACCGACCAGAAGCGTTACAATCTGAACGGTAACGGTGGTCACGGCCTGTAACGGGTTCACCGTCATATTGGCGGCAAGACCTGCAGCCATCACCACGATCATGGTTTCACCGATTGCACGCGACACTGCCAGAAGAACCGCCCCGACAACACCCGGCAGGGCAGCGGGCAGGATCACGTGACGGATGGTTTCCGACCTTGTGGCACCCAGTCCATAAGACCCGTCGCGCAACGATTGCGGCACCTGCGACATGACGTCATCCGAAAGCGAGGATACGAACGGAATAATCATGACGCCCATAACGAGACCCGCGGCAAGCGCACTTTCGGAACTGACATCAAGTCCAAGAACAGCACCATTATCACGCAGGAACGGCGCGACAGTCAGGGCCGCAAAGAAGCCGTACACAACCGTCGGAACGCCGGCCAGAATTTCAAGCGCCGGCTTGGCCAGGGCGCGGAATTTCGGTGAGGCATATTCACCCATATAGATGGCAGAAAACAAACCGACCGGCACTGCCACAAACATCGCGATCAAGGTGATCAGCAGCGTTCCGACAAAAAGCGGGATTGCACCAAATGCACCGTCGGATGCAACCTGATCGGCACGGATGGCCGTCTGAGGGCTCCATTCCAGACCAAACAGGAATTCCAGCGGACTGACTTTGCCAAAGAAATGCAACGCTTCAAACAGAAGCGAGAAAACAATGCCCACTGTCGACAGGATCGCAATCGCCGAACAGACAATCATGATATAGCGAAACAGCCGTTCGACATTGTTTCGCGCACGCATTTGCGATGAAATCCGGCGATAGGACAGAGCCACCCCCACCAGAGCACCGGAAAGCATCACAACAATAAGGGATACATTTCCAATGGTGTTGAGATTTGCAAGCCGTTTGCCTGCCTCTACAATCTCGGGAGAAACCGTAAGATGCTGTCCGCCACCGGCTGCTATTTGCGAAATGCTGTTTAGCGCCAAAGACAACTGCCCGGCATTGGACGTCACTTCTTCGGGAAGACCGGAAACGATTATCGTCTCGATGATCGTCCCTTCAAACATCGTCCAAACCAGCAAAAGGCCCAAAGCCGGCAGGCCACACCACAACGCGGTATACATCCCGTAATGCGCAGGCAGCGAATGAAGATTGCTGTATCGTCCATCGGACAAGGCAATAGCGCGCTGTCGACCGAAATAGAATGACATGGCACACAGTATTGCCACAGCAAGCAGCAAATAGGTCAGGGACATTGCGGTTAATCCATTTGCCAGAGAATGACCAAAGGTTTGGTGCGCGTTTAAGGCAGGTCCAAGAATAAATCAATTAAAGCCTGAAAACAAAGAAACCGGTGGCTGCTAATGCTGCCACCGGTTGAAATATTGCGTTACATGCTCAGCGGAGCGAGGTCCAGAGCAGCATTGCGAACGGTTTCACGCTCGCTGGCATCCATCGGGATCAGACCACGATCAGCCAGGTAACCTTCGTCACCCCAAGCTTTTTCCGAGGTGAATTCGGTGACGTATTCCATGATGCCCGGGATGGTACCGACATGGGCATTTTTGACATAGAAGAACATCGAACGCGACACCGGATAAGAACCATCAGAGATTGCTTCGAAGGTCGGAGCAACATCATTGATGATCGAGCCATGCAGCTTGTCGCCATTCTGGTCGAGGAACGAGAAGCCGAAGATGCCAAGGGCAACCGGATTGGCTTCAAGTTTCTGAACGATCAGGTTATCGTTCTCGCCAGCTTCGACGAAGTGACCGTCTTCACGAACACCTTTGCAAGCAGCGCCGTGTTTCTCTTTGTCGTCCTTGATCGCTTCGATGGCTTCGAAGGAGCCACAGGCTTCTTCCATAACCAGTTCGACGAATGCGTCACGGGTACCAGAGGTCGGCGGCGGGCCAAGAACTTCGATTTCTTCGTCCGGAAGGCTCGGGTCGATCTGGTTCCAGTTGGTGTAGAAGTTGTCAACCAGCGACTTGCCGTCTTCAGACGGAACAACTTTGGCAATCGCAAGGAAGATCTGTTCCTTGGTCAGCTCGAACTGCGGAGCCGAGCGAGCATTTGCCAGAACGATGCCGTCATAACCGATTTTGACTTCGGTAACTTCTGCAACGCCGTTTTTCGCACAGGCTTCAACTTCGGACTTCTTGATGCGACGCGAAGAGTTGGTGATGTCCGGCTGATTCTCGCCGATACCAGCGCAGAACAGCTTGATGCCGCCGCCAGAACCGGTCGATTCAATAACCGGGGTTTTGAAGGAGGTGGTTTTACCGAATTCTTCAGCAACCGCGGTTGCGAACGGGAATACGGTGGACGAACCAACGATACGAATCTGGTCGCGTGCCTGGGCCGCGCCAACAAAGGCAACGCTCATCAGCGCCGCAACAGCAAGAGTCTTCTTCATGGTAAATTCCCCATTGATTGTTCCAAACCGGAACGGTGCAACGATCTGCGAGGCGGACTCTAACGCCGGGTGCTTACGGTATTGCGTCACTTTTGTTAACGTTATGTGACAACGCATCAGAGATGCAAACGACTGGCAGAAAACCTTTATTTTTCAACGCTTTTTTGCAAAAGACCCCGGTCAGAACACAGACCAAAACCGTCTGCTTTTGGCCTTGTCGCGGCAGGTTTGACAGCCTTCGTTACATAAACTGTAACATTGCCTAAAGGCATGCCGCGGATATCGGGGACACCGCATATGCCTGTTTCGGGCTGCGGTGCCTTTACAAAAGCCACCGAAAACACGAAGCTTGTTCATAAGATATCAACCCGTTGGGGACACTCTGGCGCAGAACCGCGCAAAAGGGGGACGACAATGAGCACTTCGCTCGACGAGATTCAGGAACTGATCCAGAAACTTTCCGGTGAGTTGGGCGACATGTCCGAAGCCGCATCGCGCCATATCGATGATCTGCATGTCGCGGTCAATAACATTGCGTCCCATGTTCTTGCCATGGAAGCCGTCATTGCCGTGATGGCAACAAAGGTCGATGTCAGCGAAGCCGAAGTCCAAAACTGGATTCGCGAAAAAACCGCTGCCTTCGCCGAAGACAGCAGCGAAGGTTCCGCCGCCGAAGGCATCGCCACCAGCCTGCTTGCGATATATGCGGCTTTACGACGCCTCCATCCATCAGCTTGCACAAAAGCCCGCCGACATTACGCCGTGCGGGCTTTTGTCTTCAAAGTCCAACCGCCAGCTAGGCGGTCTTTTCCGCATAATAAGGCAAAAGCTTTTCCGGGATTGGTCCCCCCATCGCCCAGTCCAGCAACTGCACCGTATGCACAACCTTTAACGCATCGGTTTCAAGCTGCACCATGCAACCGATATTGCCGGTCGCGACAAGGTCCGGTGCCGTGTTTCTGATATTGCCAAGTTTGCGTTCACGCAATTTGCCCGCGATTTCAGGCTGCAACAGGTTATAAACCCCCGCCGAGCCGCAGCATATATGCCCCTCGGCAATTTCAAGCACCTCGTACCCGGCCTTTTTCAGAAGTTCGCGCGGTTCACGAATAATCTTCTGACCATGCTGCATCGAACATGCCGAATGATACGCCACCCGTGCCCCGCCATGAGCCGCACCGGCAAAACGATCCTCCGGGACATCAATCCCTGCCAGATACTCGGTCACATCACAGGCAAGATCGGAAATTCTGGCCGCTTTCGCCGCATAGTCCCGGTCATTCCGCAACATATGCCCGTAATCCTTGACCGTGGTGCCGCAACCCGATGCCGTGATGACAATCGCATCAAGCCCCTCGCCCGCAAGTTCCCGTGTCCAAGCATCAATATTGGCTTTGGCCTGCTGATGGGATTGCTCTTCCTTGCCCATATGATGAACCAGCGACCCGCAACATCCTGCCCCTTTCGCAACCACGATCTCAATCCCCAGTCGCGTCAGCAGCCGAACGGTTGCCTCGTTGATCTCGGTCTCAAGCACCTGCTGCGCACAACCGGTCAGGATAGCGACGCGGCCTTTGCGCTCGCCGACCGCCGGGATCATCTGGGGTTTATCGACCCAGCTTAGCGGCGGCATATGCCGTGCCCCCATTTTCACCATGCCCTTCAGACGTCCGGGCAAAAAGCGTGCGAATGGCGATGCCAGTTTCGCCCCGATCAGTGAAAGTCTGAAAAGTGTCGGGTTTGGCACGACAATCGACAAAATCCGACGCAGCCATTTATCGGCAAACGGCCGGTCATAGGTTTCTTCGATATGGGCGCGCGCATTGTCGATCAGATGCATGTAATCCACACCCGACGGGCATGTCGTCGTGCAGGACAGGCACGACAGGCACCGATCAAGATGTTTCACCACCTTGTCGGTTGCAGGTTTATCGTTTTCCAGCATGTCCTTGATCAGGTAAATGCGGCCACGCGGGCTATCGAGCTCATCGCCCAGCGTCACAAAAGTCGGGCATGTCGCGGTACAAAACCCGCAATGCACACATTTACGCAGGATCTGTTCACTTTCGGCAATTGCCGGATGAGCAAGCTGGGCGGCGGTAAAGTTCGTTTGCATTACGCGTCCCCCCGCTTGGTAAGCCTGTGACCGATCCGCCCCGGGTTGAGGATACCTTCGGGGTCAAAATTCTCGCGGATTTTGGCATTGATCCGGGCCAAAGCCGCGTCCTCGGGATGGAATACCGCAACCTGATTTCGAATATCTTCGGGCGCACGGACCAAAACGGCGCGTGCATCATGGGATACAGCAATATCGCGCACTTTATCGGCCATCGCGTCCGAACCGGCCAGTTCCAGCCAGATTTGCGCCCCGGCCCAGTCCATCATGATCTTCCCGCCGGTTTCGGCCGCCAGTTTCTCGGCAATCGCACCACCAGAGGCCGGTGGCCCGGAAACACGCCATAGCAACCCTGTCCCACCGGCAAACGGGGCAACATCCGCCACCGCCGACCAGAACGCGTGACTGTTAGTGCTATGAAGTTCCTCGCTCGTGCCGATATCGGCCAGAAGTTTGCGCAGTGCCTCGCACCGCCAGGCAACCGAAGGTGCCGGGCCTTCAACGCGAAGCGCAACAATCCCGGCCCCGATGCCATTCGCAATGTCCGCACCAAGCTTTCCGACCTGTTCCTGCGCAATCCACGCGGCGGCTGAAACCTCGTTTTCGCTGCCCATGGCACGCGTCATGGCACTGCCCGCCATTTGCATATCGTCACAGGCGATCATAACGGTTCGGGTTTTCTCGTCGCGCGGCATGACTTTCATGGTGATGGTGTGCATCACGCCAAGCGTGCCAAACGATCCCGCCATCAGCTTTGACAGATCAAAACCCGTCACATTCTTCATCACCCGCCCGCCGGATTTAAAATCCTCGGCCCGGCCACTAATCGCTTCAAACCCCAAAAGATGATCGCGTGCCGCACCGACCTTGATCCGGCGCGGTCCTGAAAGATTGGATGCAATCAGCCCGCCAATCGTTCCGGCATGATCCGTAACGCCATCGGCCAGCAATGCAGGAAAATTTCCGGGCTCAAAATGGAATTGCTGATTTTTATCGCGTAGCAACGTGTGGATTTCGGCAAGAGACGTTCCGGCCCGCACCGACATCACCAGTTCTTCGGGTTCGTAAAACATGACCCCGGTCAATTTCGACAGGTCCAGAACATGGTCGGCAGTAACCGCATACCCATATGTTTTCTTGCTGCCCGATCCGACGATTTCAAGCGGGGTTTTTGAACCAAGCGCCCAACTGATGGCCTCGCGCAATTGTTCCGGCGTGGTGGGGGATATGACTTCCGCCATGATGGTTTCTCTCTTCCTCTCCTGATCCTTGCCGACCGGTTGGTGAGAACCGATGGCTGGATTATTTTTCTTCTCGTCTCTCGTTCCGGCCTAAAAGCGCGGGATATCCGGGAATTTGTTGGCAACTTCGCGCGCATGCAGGGTTTTAAGTTCGCCGCAGCCATGCAAGGTCGGGAAAACCTTGCCGGGGTTCAGCAATTCGTCCTCGTCAAACGCCAGTTTCAGACGTTCCTGATGTTTCATGTCATCTTCGGTGAACATTTCAGGCATCAGATCGCGTTTTTCGACGCCAATCCCGTGTTCACCGGACAATACCCCACCGACTTCGACACACAGTTTCAGGATATCAGCACCGAATGCCTCGGCCCGTTCCAGTTCACCGGGCTGATTGGCATCAAACATGATCAGCGGATGCAGATTGCCATCCCCGGCATGGAAAACATTGGCAACCCGTAACCCGTGGCGTTGCGACAGAACCTGCATCCCGGTCAGAACTTCGGCCAGACGACGGCGCGGGATGGTGCCATCCATACAGATATAATCAGGCGAAATGCGCCCAATCGCCGGAAAGGCATTCTTGCGCCCCGACCAGAACAGCAGGCGTTCATCCTCGCTTTCGGAAATGCGCGAATAAACGGCACCGCATTCCGTGGCAATCGCGCCCACCCGTTCAATCAGATAATCGACCTCAACCTTTGGCCCGTCGAGTTCGACAAGCAGCAGCGCCTCGACATCAAGCGGATAACCCGCATGCACGAAATCCTCGGTCGCCTTGATGGCCGGGGCATCCATCATTTCGAGACCGCCGGGAATGATGCCGTCAGCAATGATCCGAGCAACGCAATTACCGCCCTCTTCACTGCTGTTAAAGCCAAGCAATAAGGCACGCGCTGTTTCGGGTTTGCGCAAAATCCGTACTGTTACTTCGGTAACGATACCCAATAAACCCTCGGACCCGGTGATGACCCCCAAAAGATCATATCCCGACTGATCCAGCCCTTTGCC
>CBIHMD010000004.1:0-16981 GCA_966210655.1 uncultured Thalassospira sp. | reverse complement strand
AATTTCAACCCGTCAAGGCGGCCCTTGTGTTCCCTGACGGTCATAAGGTCGGCCATGATCTGACACGGATGACTTTGGTCGGTCAGGCCGTTGATCACCGGAACGGTGGCATATTTCGCCAGTTCCAGCAGTTTCGATTCGTCCGTGGTGCGGATCATGATCGCATCAACAAAACGCGACAAAACGCGTGCAGTATCGGCAATGGTTTCCCCGCGACCAAGCTGCGAACTTGCCGCATCAAGGATGACAACATCGCCGCCAAGCTGCCGCATGCCGACTTCGAATGACACGCGTGTACGGGTCGATGGTTTTTCAAAGATCAGGGCAAGGGTTTTGCCTGCCAGCGGTTTGTCACCAAACGGTGCCTTGCCTGCCTTTTCCACCGAACCGAGTTCAAGAATATCGTTCAGTGTTCCCGCCGACATTTTGTCGATATCGAGAAAGTGCCTGATATCAGTCATTTCAGTCTTCCTTATTGCGCCAAGGCTGCCGCGGCGGCATCAATTGCTGCCAGCGCCTCGTCGACATGGGTTTTTGTGATGTTAAGCGGCGGCAAAAGGCGCACCACATTGTCACCGGCCGGGACGGTCAAAAGACCCAGTTCACGCAACTTGGCGACAACATCAACATTGGTCGGCACAGTTTTGATACCCAAAAGCAGGCCCATGCCACGAATTTCCGCGATAAAGCCCGGATGTTTTCGGGCAATGGCCGCAAGGCCGTCACGGATCAACTGGCTCATGGCAAGAACATTGTCCATGAAACCGGGTTTAAGGATGACGTCAAGAACCGCATTGGCCGCCGCCATGGCAAGCGGGTTGCCACCAAAGGTCGTACCATGCATCCCGGCGGGCAGTGCCTGTGCCGCGCGTTCGGTCGCCAGCAACGCACCGACCGGAAAACCACCGCCAAGCCCCTTGGCCGATGAAATCAGGTCGGGCTTCATATCCGACCATTCATAGGCATAAAGCTTGCCCGTACGGCCAACACCGGTCTGAACCTCGTCAAACATCACAAGCAGGCCGAACTCGTCAGCCGCCTTGCGCAAACCTTCAAGATAGCCTTCGGGGGCCTTGCAAATACCGCCTTCACCCTGGATCGGTTCGACCAGAATACCGGCTGTCTCAGGCGTGATCGCATCGCGCAATTCATTCAGATTACCAAATGCAACGCGGTCGAAGCCATCGGGCATCGGGCCAAAGCCCTCGCGGTATTTATCGCTATAACCGGCGGTCAGGGTGCCAAGGGTCCGGCCATGGAAGGCATTGGTTGCCACCAGAATCCGGTTCTTTTCAGCATGACCGCTGACATACTGGTAACGGCGCAGCATCTTGATGCCGGCTTCGTTGGCCTCGGCCCCGGAGTTACAGAAGAACACCGTATCGGCGAAGGTATTTTCAACCAGACGCGCAGCCAGCTTTTCCTGCTCAGGCACCCGGTACAGGTTCGAGGTATGCCAGACCTTTTTGGCCTGTTCAGTGATCGCCTCAACCAGATGCGGATGGGCATGACCCAGCGTATTTACCGCGATGCCCGTCCCGAAATCGAGGAATCGTCGGCCATCCTGCGCATAGAGATAAGGTCCTTCACCTTTCTCAAAGGCCAGATCGGCCCGCGCGTAGGTCGGCATGACGGGAGTAATCACTTCTTCATTCCTCAATCAGGGGTAAAAATCATTCCTGACCAGAAGGTCAGTTCCGGCAGAATACCGGGAAGCCGCGGAGTATCAAGAGATTCCTGACCTCTGTCAACGGCGCAAAACCCCGTATGCGGACAGGGCTGATATGAAAAAGAGCAGCATCCAATGCGGAATGCTGCCCTTAAACGGAATTTAATGCTGAAAGTCGCACTGTTTTGGCGATCAGGCCTTAAGCTTGTAACCGCTTTTGATCATGCGATAGCACAAAATCCAAAGCAGGACATTGACCACAGCCAAGACCACAACTCCGGTCATTACCGTGCCGTCTGAAACCCCGGTAAAGCCATAGCGGAACCCGTCAATCATGTAGAAGAACGGGTTGTAATGGACCAGCACCTTGCCAGCTTCGGGCAGGTTTTCGGCGCTATAGAATGTACCCGACAGGAAGGAAAGCGGGGTGATGACAAAGTTGGTGACAACCGCGATATGGTCAAATTTCTCGGACCAGACACCACCGGCAATACCAAGCAGCGACAACATCAGCGACGCCGAAATCCCGAAATACAGGATTGCCCATATATTATGGATGCCGACATCAACAAAGAACGCCATGACAATGGTGGTGGCAACACCAACCATAATCCCGCGCGTCACCGCACCGAATGCAAAACCGGCAACCATTTCACCGGCCGAAAGCGGCGGCATCAAAACATCAACAATGTTGCCCTGTACCTTCGAGATGATGATCGAGCTCGAAGTATTGGCAAAGGCATTTTGGGCCATGGTCATCATGACCAGACCGGGGGCAAGGAAGGTGGCGAAAGGAACGCCGTTTACCGTCTCGACCGCGCGCCCGAGTGCCAGAAGGAAGACCGCCATGAACAACAGGCTGGTAACCACCGGGGCCCCGATGGTTTGCAGATGGACGTTCAGAAAACGTCGAACTTCCTTGGCATAAAGCGTCCACAGACCGAGCCAGTTGATCGCGCCCATTTGACGCGGTGCTAGCTCTTGCATGAAAAATCCTTCGGAAAAAAGCAGACAATTGCCGGTAAAATAGGGAGAGTTGGGCATCAAGTGCAAGGGTGCGTATTGATCAGCATTGGATGAAATGAAAGAATCACACGAAAAACACAGTGATTTGGCCTCTGACAGTGGATCGGAAAAAATTGGCGGGAACGCCCGTTTTACGAACAACACAAAGGGAAAAGCCAAAAATCGCAACCCGCGCGAACCCAAAAAGCCGCGCCGGGTCACGCGCGACTATCTGATGAATTATGCCACTTGGTATCTGGAACGCTTTACCGCATCGCGCGCCCGGCTTGAAAAACTGATGCGCGGTAAAATCAGGCTTTCGGTTGCGGAATACGGCACCGATCCGCAGGAAGCAGAAGAATGGATGAAAAGCGTTCTGAACACTTGCGAGAATGCCGGATTTATCAATGACACCGCCTATGCCAAGGGACGTGCCAGATCGCTTTTGCGCAAGGGCAAGGCTATGCGGGTTATTGCCGCCGATCTGAATGCACGCGGCATTGCATCGCACATGATCGATGACACCATCACCGACCTCAGGCAGGAAGCCGATCAGGCGGCATATGAAGATGTCCGGGGTACTGATCCCAACCTTGCAGCCGCTGCGGCCTATGCCAGACGCCGTCGGCTTGGCCCGTTTCGCCGCCCCGACCAGCGCGATGAAAAACGCGACAAGGATCTGGCCGCACTTGCCCGGCAGGGATTTGGCTATGACACCGCCACCCGGATCATTGATGGCGATCTGGATCACCTGAACGATCTGTTATCCATGATTGACGGCATCTGATTGCCGTGCTGGCGTTTTTCGGGCACCGAAAGAATGCGTTTCCGTGTTGTGTGGAACAAATGCCGCCCAGACAAGTTCCATAAAAGCGTAGACCCCAAGGCAAGACGAGAGAGATCAAGTCATGACCGCACAGACACGCAAGGCAACGCTTTACCGGATGGTGATGGACGAGCATATCTGCCCGTTCGGTCTGAAATCGCGCGACCTTCTAAAAAGGGAAGGATACGTCGTAGATGATCACTGGCTGACCACCCGGAAAGAAACCGACGACTTTCAGGCCGAACACAATGTCGATACGACACCCCAGACATTTATTGATGGCGAACGGATCGGCGGCCATGACGAATTGCGGGAATATTTCGGCAAGCCGGTACATGACGGCAATTCGGTTACCTATCAGCCGGTCATTGCGGTTTTCGGCATGGCAGCCCTTATGGCGCTGGGCCTTAGCTGGGCTGCATTTGGCGATTTTCTGACTGTTCGGGCGGTTGAGTGGTTCATCGCAACGTCGATGTGCATTCTTGCCATCCTGAAGCTTCGGGATCTGGAAAGCTTTTCGAACATGTTTCTGGGTTATGACCTTTTGGCGCAAAGGTGGGTGCGATATGCCTATCTTTACCCGTTTGGTGAAGCGCTGGCGGGTGTGCTCATGATTTTTGGTGCGCTTATGTGGCTTGCAGTCCCCGTTGCCCTTTTCATCGGGACAATCGGGGCGATATCGGTTTTCAAGGCGGTTTATATCGATAAACGCGACCTTAAATGTGCCTGTGTCGGTGGGGACAGCAATGTTCCGCTTGGTTTCATTTCCCTAACGGAGAACATCATGATGGTCGCCATGGCGATCTGGATGATGGTGAAATAGGCAACAACAGACTGGTGCAATCGGAATCCAGCCCCTAAAAAGAACCGATACAGGCTGTCTTTTGCGTGAAGGAGAACCATGAATATGATGGTCCGCATCTATCACAATCCGCGTTGTTCCAAGTCCCGCCAGACCCTTGCACTGATTGAGGAACAGGGGATCACCCCCGACGTGATCCAATATCTGGATACACCCCCGACCCCGCAGGAATTAAACGAAATTCTTGGCATGCTGGGCATGGCCCCGGAAGATATCCTGCGCAAAAAAGAAGCCAAAGAAGAAGGCATTGCCGATCTTCGCGGTGACGAGTTGATCGAAGCCCTGTGTGCCCATCCGCGCGCGATTGAACGTCCGATCGTGGTGAACGGTAAAAAAGCCGCCCTTGGGCGACCGCCGGAAAGTGTTCTGGAAATCCTTTAGGCCGACCTGAAATATCGAATGACTTCAAACGCCTGTGCCATTTCCGCACGGGCGTTTTTCGTTATTAATAAAAGTCGAACGGGCGCAAAGTCATTATGTCTAATCCAAAGACATAAATGTCGGGAGGTTGCTGATGATTGCTGCGTTTGCCCTGATCCTCGTCTGCCAACTGTTTGGCGAGGTGATATCGGAACTGTTTGACCTGCCGGTCCCCGGCCCTGTGATCGGACTTGGGCTTTTGTTTATCGGGCTGATCGTCAAACGCCACCCGCCCAAGGTTTTGACCGATGCAGCCGATAACCTTCTGATCCATTTTTCGCTGCTGTTCGTTCCGGCCGGTGTCGGTGTCGTGACACAGCTTGACCGCCTGCGCGGGGACTGGTTACCGATTGCGGCAGCCCTTATTTTCTCCACCCTGCTTGCCATGGTCTTGACCGCCCTTCTGATGTCGAAACTTCTTCCCAAACCGAAGACATCCGTTAGCGACGGAGAGGCAAAATAATGGGCGAGACAGATATCACACAGCTTTGGGTTTATCTTTCGACCAAGCCGCTGACCGGCCTGACTATTACGCTTGTCGCCTATTCCATCGGGTTCTGGCTGTATCAGAAAACCGACCGCAATCCGGTTTGCAATCCGGTGGTAATCGCCATCGCTTTGATTGCATTGCTGCTGGAAAGTACCGGCACCCCTTATGCGACCTATTTCGAAGGGGCGCAGTTCGTGCACTTCCTTTTGGGTCCGGCGACGGTGGCACTTGCCGTACCGCTGTTTCGCCAGATGGAAACGCTGAAACGGGCCTTGCCGGTGATTATCTTCGGGGTGCTGTTCGGATCACTGGTTGCCAGTGTCAGCACGGTTGTGCTGGCCTGGGTCCTTGGGGCCAGCCCGGAAACGCTGGCGTCACTGGCACCGAAATCGGTCACGACACCGGTTGCGATGGGTATTGCCGATGAAATTGGCGGTGTCCCCGCCCTGACTGCGGTTTGCGTGATCGCAACCGGCATTGTCGGGGCAACACTGGGCCCGATGGTAATGAATTTGGCACGATTGAAAGACTGGCGTGCGCGCGGATTTGCCATGGGGGTTGCCGCACACGGGATCGGGACGGCACGGGCGTTTCAGGTCAATGAAACAGCCGGTGCGTTTTCCGGCCTGGCGATGGGGCTTAATACCCTTGCCACTGCACTGACACTTCCGTTTCTGTGGCACTGGTTCTTCGGGTGAGCCTTAACCCACCCGAAGTTTCCAGTACAACTTAACCGGCGCGCAGTTGTTTGAGGAAGTCCTGCACGGTTTTTTGCAAGGTTTCGATCTGTCCAGACAAGGCCCCGACATTTGTATCAAGCTCGCTTGCGGCGGCACCGCTGCTGCTTGCGGCCTGATGGATTTCCTCGATATTGCTGACAACCTCGCTTGAACCGCTCGACGCTGTCGCGGCACTGTTGGCGATCTCACTGACGGCAGCATTCTGTTCGGAAACAGATGCTGAAATACCGTTGGTGATATCGTTGATGGTCGCGATGGTCTGGGTCACCTTTTCGATGGCCTCGACCGTCAGTTTGGTTTCACTTTGAATCGCCCCGATCTGCTGTGCGATTTCATCGGTCGCCTTGGCCGTCTGATTGGCAAGGTTTTTGACTTCCTGTGCCACAACGGCAAACCCTTTGCCTGCCTCGCCGGCACGGGCGGCCTCAATCGTGGCGTTTAGTGCCAGTAGGTTGGTCTGGGCCGCAATGTCGTTAATCAGACTAACGACTTCGCCGATCCGTTCCGCTGCATCGGCAAGACCGCTAACCATTTCATTGGCCCGCGATGCTTCACCCACCGCAGTATCAGCGATTGATGTCGATTCGTCGACCTGGTTTCCGATGCCGGTAATTGATGCCGAAAGTTCTTCGGTTGCGGCGGCAACAGTCTGAACGCTTCGGGCCGACTCGTTGGCCGCTTCACTGACATGGCTGCTTTGGCGAACCGAATGATCGGCAGAATCCCGCATCTGACGGGTTGAACGCATCATGCCCTCGGTTGCCTGACGAACCGAGGAAACAATCTGCCCGACAGTTTCCTCAAGCTCCTTCGCAAGGCGGTTGCGCTGCTGAACGCGTTCATCTTCGTTACGTTTTTCGGCCGAAACTCGGGCTTCCTCGGCTTCCTTGATCTGGCCTGCTGTTTCTTTCCAACGAACAAGACCATCAGCAATCACACCGATTTCATCCTTGCGCGCCGTGTAGGCAACATCGCCGGAAAAATCACGATCCACAAACCGCGCAATGGTATTGCCCAAAACATGAAGCGGACCGAGCTGCCAGCGCAGCAAAACCACCAAGAGAATTCCCGCAGCAAGAGCTACAACAATCCCCGACACAGCAATGCGCCATTGAATAGCCGATGCAACCTCGGTGACTTCAGCCTTTTCGATCCCGACATACAGAATACCGACCACATCTCCGCTAGGATTGAAGATCGGCGTGTACTGAGTGATATAAGCGGTCCCAAGAATAACCGCCTCGCCCCGAAAGGTTTTACCCGATGTCACAGGTGCATAGGCTGCACTACCATTTCCCAGCATCGTACCAACGGCACGCTGACCATCAGGCTTGATGATATTGGTCGATACACGTACGAAATCCTTTTCCTCCGGAACCCATGCAAAAACCGTAACCGTCTCGCTGGTTGCCGTCCCGATACGATCAATTAGTTCATGCGATGACAGGTCTGGAATTTCAGGCAAAATCAGTTTGGTCGTTTCACCATCCGCACCGATGGTAACCTTCAATTCCGGATCGGCGTCCTGCAGCAACAATGCTGCAACACGCAGGTTAAGCTTTTGCGATTGCAGACTGGTATCACTGACCTGCTGGTCGATACGCTGCATGATTACCACGCCAAGCAGGAAAATTCCGCTGATCAGAATGATCAAAGCGGCCAACGCAACCTTGAAAACAATACTTCTGGACATATCAGATCGTCCCCTGACCCCAATGCATGATGCCAAGCGGCACCAATGCCAAAAACGCCCACAACCCATGACCCTGACCAACCGTCAGCATGGATCAGAACTTACCAGTACAGCGATTTAAAGATCGCACTTATGTTATTGGAATCTGGTGATCTTTAAAATGCAGTTCAAGAACGTAAAATTAAAACGACTGAACATTTGTGCAAAAAATGATCAAAGCCATCAGAAATCACGCGCCGCCCGACAAGATCAAGTTCAGTAATCGACCTTGACGAAGTAAAGCCCGTCGGCCGGGGCCGTTGGTCCGCCTGCCGTACGGTCGCAGGCTTCGAGTGCAGTTTTGACGTCAATCGGCTGCCAGTTTCCTTTGCCGACCAGAACAAGAGTACCGACCATATTACGCACCTGATGATGCAGGAAGGACCGGCTTTCGGTGTAAACACGAATATCGAGCGGATCGTGTTCACCCCGGATCACAACAAGCTTTTCCAGTGTCTTCACCGGGCTTTTGGCCTGACATTCACTCGCGCGGAAAGTGGTGAAATCATGCGTTCCGATCAGATAGGACGCAGCCTCATTCATCGCTTCGATATCAAGCGGCTTGAAAATACCCCATGCAAGACCGGCATCAATCGTCAGCGGCGCACGACGATTGATGATGCGATACATGTAATATCGCTTCTTTGACGAAAACCGGGCGTGGAAATTTTCATCGACCTCCACGCAGTCGACAATCGCTACCGGATCGGGTTTGAGGTGATGATTGATCGCATTCATCACGGCATCCGCGAGATAGGTGCGCGGCAGATCAAAATGCACCACCTGTCCAAAGGCATGCACCCCGGCATCGGTCCGACCAGATACATATACGCGCACAAATTCACCGATGAACTTTTCCAGCGCGGTTTCAAAAACCTGCTGGACCGAGATCACCTCGTCCTGGAACTGCCACCCGTGATAGGGGCGTCCGTTATATTCTACGGTACATTTATAGCGCTGCATCGGGTGCTTATAACCAAGCTTCAAAACAAAAACGAGGGGTGATGATCACCCCTCGTTTCGTAACAGATCGCAATAGTGAAACTTACTTCACGCCGTCGCGGTCAAAACCAAGACGCAGGCGAAGGGCGTTCAGTTTGATGAAGCCTTCTGCGTCGCGCTGATTGTAAACGGTATCTGCTTCGAAGGTGACGTGTTCTTCGGAATAGATCGAGTTCGGCGACTTGCGGCCAGTGACGGTAACGTTGCCTTTGTAAAGGTCAAGGCGAACAATGCCGTTGACGGTTTTCTGGGTTTCGTCGATCAGACGCTGCAGGGCCTGACGTTCCGGCGACCACCAGTAACCGTTATAGATCATCTCGGCGTAACGCGGCATCAACTCGTCCTTGAGGTGACCGGCGTTACGGTCAAGCGTGATGCTTTCCATCGCGCGGTGCGCCACCGACAGGATGGTACCGCCCGGGGTTTCATAAACGCCGCGCGACTTCATGCCTACATAACGGTTTTCGACCAGATCAAGACGACCGATGCCGTTTTTGCCGGCAACTTCATTCAGCTTGGTCAGCAGAGTCGCGGGGCTCATACGTTCGCCATTGACGGCAACCGGGTTACCCTGTTCGAACTCGATTTCAATCGTGGTGATCGCGTCGGGTGCATCCTGCGGGGATACGGTGCGCTCGAACATTTTCTCGTTCGGCTTGACCCACGGATCTTCCAGCGCCTTGCCTTCATAGGAAATGTGCAGAAGGTTGGCATCCGTTGAATAGGGGGGTTCGTCCCCGCCGAGTTTATCAGCCGAGATCGGAATCTGATGTTCGCGCGCAAAGTTCAGAAGTGCGGTACGCGAATTCAGTTTCCATTCACGCCACGGTGCAATGACCTTTACGTTCGGCTTAAGCGCATAATAACCGAGCTCGAAACGGACCTGATCGTTACCCTTGCCGGTCGCACCGTGGGACACGGCATCTGCACCGACTTCTTCGGCGATTTCGATCTGGCGTTTGGCAATCAGCGGACGCGCGATCGAAGTGCCGAGCAGATACACACCTTCATAAAGGGCGTTCGCGCGGAACATCGGGAAGACATAGTCGCGGACGAATTCTTCGCGCAGATCTTCGATGAATATCTGTTTGACGCCAAACATCTCGGCTTTCTTGCGGGCAGGTTCAAGTTCCTCGCCCTGGCCGAGATCGGCGGTGAAAGTCACGACTTCGCAATTATATTCTTCGCGCAGCCATTTCAGGATGATGGAGGTATCAAGCCCGCCTGAGTAGGCAAGCACCACCTTTTTGACCTGATCGCTCATTGGAGTGACGCCTTTCTTCTTCCGATGTAAACCGGGGCGCGGCACATGCAGGCCAACGTCCCTTGCGGGGCTGCAACAAATGCATTGCAAAAGTCCCCTAGACCTTGAGCGCGGAGTATAGGAAAACACTAGTGCCGGGCAAGGGGCAAGATGGCCTTCAAGCCAAAAAGGCGCAAAAAGTACGAAAATTCCACCCCGCTTTTGGAAAAATTCACCCTGAATGCTGCGAAATATCGAAGAAACCGAGATCGATCTGCCGCAAATCGGCCCCCTGCCGGTCCGTTTGCGCCCCAGTGCGCGTGCGACGCGACTCAAATTGCGGATCGATCCGGCGTTTGACGGTGTTGAAATTGTCGTTCCGAACGGGATATCGCGCAAAACAGCGATATCGATGCTCTATCAGCATGGTGACTGGGTCACCGCCCATATGAGCCGCCTGCCCGAACGCGTACAGTTCGTGCCGGGCGCATGGGTGCCGTTCATGGGCAACGAACATGCAATCCGTACAGTGCCCGATGCCAAGCGCGGCGTTTGGGCCGAAGCAGGTGTCATCTGGGTCTCGGGTTTACCGGAACATACCAATCGCCGGGTTTCCGACTGGCTGAAAAAGCAGGCAAAGCTTGAAATTGCCCCCCGTGCGCATGCCTATGCCGAGCGGATCGGCAAGAAGGTCAATCGCATTTCGCTGAAAGATACGCGCACACGCTGGGGCAGTTGCTCCTCCAACGGCAATCTGTCCTTTAGCTGGCGACTCGTTCTGGCCCCCGAAGATGTGCTGGATTATGTAGTCGCCCACGAAGTCGCCCATCTTCAGGAACTGAACCACAGCACCCGGTTCTGGAAAGTGGTCGAAGACCTTTATGGCCCATCAAAAAAACAGCAGCACTGGTTAAAAAAGAACGGTTCGGCCCTGCATCGATATGGTGCAGGTAGCTAAACGCCCTACCCGGAGTCCCTGATATGCTGATCCCTGTGGAAACCCTGCTGATTTTCATTCCGACCGCGCTGGCGCTGAACATGACGCCGGGCAACGACATGCTGTTCTGTCTGGGGCAGGGGATCAAGTCCGGACCGCGTGCCGGTTTGACCGCCAGCTTCGGGATTGCAACAGGCGCCATGATCCATACCTTGCTGGCGGGCTTGGGACTGGCTGCCGTGGTTGCCGCCCATCCAGTCGCGCTGGAAATTCTGCGCTGGGCGGGGATTGGCTATCTGGTGTGGCTGGCGATCCAGTCCTTCCGGGATCGCGGGGGCGTTCTGAAACCGGCCAAAACCGCACCGGCAACCGCGATGAAAGCCTGGCGCGACGCGATCGTCGTCAATCTGCTGAATCCCAAAATCATTGTGTTCGTTCTCGCCTTCATTCCACAATTCGTCGACCCGGCACGTGGATCGGTGCTGGCGCAGTTTCTGATCCTTGGCGTAATCCTGAATATCGGCGGCACGATCATCAATTGTCTGGTGGGCGGGTTTGCCGGAAAACTTGGTCAGTTCATGTCGCGTTCGGCCCGTCTGGCACGCGCGTTTCAGATTTTCACCGGTTGCGTGTTTCTGGCACTGGCCGCACGCCTTGCTTTTGACCGGCGTGCATAGGTTACAGCACGCAGCCCGCATTGCGCAGATCGGGCAATTCTGCCCGCAGAAATGACAGAAAACGGCGTTCAACCGCGCTAAGTTCCCCCGACGACCGGAACAGGGCAACGTCCCATTCGATTGCCGGAGTCAGGGGACGGGCGACGACCTTTTCCTCGTCGACCAGCAGGGTTGCGAAGGGATCAATCACCGCAATACCAACATTGCGTTCAACCAATCGGGAAATGGTTCGGATGGTGCGGGCTTCAACCGCGATTTTGCGCGGCCAGCCTGCGATCTGGAAAATGTAGTCAATCTTGGTGCGGAGCGGCGATCCTATCGAAAGTTCGACAAAGCTTTCACCACGCAAAAGGTCGATATCGATGGTTTCAAACCCGGCCAGCCGGTGATCGCGCGGCATCAGGCACACCGCCCGGCATTGCGCCAGCGGCATGACTTCCATATTCGGGTCCTGAAGATCAAGCGTGATGCCAATACCCAGATCGCATTGCCGGGTTGTGACCATATCAAGCATGCCTTCAAGGCCGGTATCGGTAATACTGACCGAAACGTTGGGGTGGGCACGCTTGAACTTTGCCACAACATCAAGAAGATAGGTATCGACATAGATCGGTTGTGCGGCAATCCGGATGCTGCCAAGCTGTTCGTTGGCGATGGCACGGGCCTGCGTTTCGATCTCGTGCAACGCATTTAACGATCGTACAACCGTCGTATGAAATTGCAGGGCCTCGGTGGTTGGCGACAACTGGTTTCGTTTACGGTTAAACAGCGAAAAACCGACAGACTTTTCAAAACTGTTCAGCAAACGGCTGACCATTGGTTGACTGATATTCATGGCCTGTGCCGCCTTGGTCACAGAGCCATAGGTCATAAAGGCGTTGAAGCTTTCAAGTTCTCGCAAATTCATCAGTCAATCCGTATCGCATCTTCAGTATGTAAATTAGTTATACTGAAATTAATTTTTTGCGTCACGAGTTATAGTTTGCGATGGAATGTATACAAAATAAAAAACCGACGAGCTCGGGCAATCCTGCCACCACCAAACAGGGAGACATGAAAAATGTTTCGACAGCTCAAAAAGGCCGCGACATTTGCGGCTGCAGTTCTTGCAACAACAACACTGGTTTCGACCGCACAGGCCGCTGACTACCCGGAAAAAGCCATCACCCTTGTTGTGCCTTATGGCGCGGGTGGTGCATCGGATCTGGCCGGTCGCGCACTGGCTGAAACCGCACGCAATTATACCGACGAACAGCCGGTTGTTGTTGTGAACAAAACCGGCAATGGCGGCATGAACGGTGCGCGTTATGTCACCGAACAGAAGCCGGATGGCTATACCCTGCTGCTGTCGCGCGTCGGCATGGCCCTTTATCCGGCTGTTTATACCGATAGCCCCGTTGGCTGGGACGATTACACTTTCCTCGGCATTCTTGAATCGACCCCGATGATCCTTGCAGTCAACGCAAACTCGGACATCAAAACCGTCGACGATCTGCTTGCCAAAATCAAGGAAAGCAATGGTGCGACAACCTATGCCGCATCCGGCCCTACCGCGATTGACGGCTTCACGGTTCAGGCTCTTCTGGCCGATGCTGACCTTGATCCGCTGTCTGCTTCCACCCTCGTGCCATACAAAGGCGGTAGTGCCCTTGCCGCAGCCCTTCTTGGCGGTCATGTCGATTTCCTCGCCATCGCAGCCGGTTCTTTGATGCCCCATATCGAAGCCGGAAAAATGCGTGCGCTGATGGTTTATTCGCCCAAGCGCATGGACGCCCTTCCGGACGTCCCGACCGCCAAGGAACTCGGTTATAACCTGGCCGGTCAGGTTGACGGCTGGAGCGCATTGTTCGCCCCGAAAGACCTGCCGGAAGACGTTGTTACAAAGTGGAAAGACATTCTGTCGAATGTTGCAACCAACGAACAGTGGCTTGACCTCGCCAAGAAACGCGGTTCGGTTTCAGTCGTTGGTGACCAGGACGCGGCTGCCTTCGTCAAGAGCCAGTACGAGCTCTATAACGGCATGGCCAAGAAATTCGGTTACATTCAGTAATCCGCACCCCTTAACTTTCTGAATGTGAGACGGAACCATGACCCCAAATCGCGATTTCTATACCGGACTGGTTACAACGGCCTTCTTTGCTTTTGTCCTGTTCGTCCTGATCCCGATCTATGTGAAGGTTCCGTCTTTCATTCCCGGTTTTGCGCCGCCGCCTGATATGTGGCCACGCGTGATTACCGGCGTTGGGCTTGCCATGGGCATCCTTGCCATTGTTTTTGCCATTCCCAAAATGCGGGCCGCCAGCGGTGAACGTGTCACGACCATTTGTCAGACCTTGAACCGCAACCGAAAACTGATTGCACGCTTTGTTGCCGTCCTGATCGGATTTTCAGCTTTTTCCTATGGCATGCCGCTGATCGGTTTTGTCCCTGCGACCATTTTGCTTCTGGCCTATCTGTTCCTGATGACCGGCAATTACAGCCGCAAAATCTGGATGATCGGGTTGTCCCTTATCTTCCCGATCCTGCTTTATCTTGTTTTCACCGAAGTCACCCATACGCCTTTCCCCGAAGGCCATCTGTTTTCGGCGTATATCGCCGATTCCGTGACCCTGATCTGATTTGAAAGCGCCCCTTCATGTGGAATGAATTGCTTTACGCCTTTGAAGCCGTCGCAACGCTGCCCAACTTTATTGCCATGGCGGCGGGAATCTGGGGTGGTGTGATCATCGGTGCCATTCCGGGTATGACCGGTACAATGGCCGTGACCCTTGCCCTGCCATTCACCTTTTATCTGCCGCCTGTCACCAGCATTTTGCTGCTGGTAGCCCTTTACAAGGGATCTACCTATGGCGGATCGATTTCGGCGATCCTGATCAAAACACCGGGTACCGCATCCGCAGCCTGCACGGTTCTTGATGGTTATCCGCTGGCCCAGCAGGGAAAAGGTGGCAAGGCGCTGAATATGGCGCTGGTTTCAAGCTGCATCGGCGACTTCATTTCAAACATCTCGCTGTTCTTCCTGGCAATGCCGCTTGCGTTGTTTGCGCTTCGGGTCGGTCCGCCGGAATATTTCATGCTGATGGCGTTCTCGCTGACGATTGTTGCAAGCATTTCCGGTCGTTCGCTATTGCTGGGTATCATTTCAGCCTGCATCGGTTTGCTTTTGGCGACCGTCGGCGAAGATATCTATGGCTCGTTCCGTTTTGCGGTTACCGAAGACATGAAATCGGGTCTTGGTGTCGTCCCGGTCCTGATCGGGCTGTTTGCCTTGCCGGAACTGATCAAGATGATCGTCTTCCGGCCCGAGGACAACAACGCGGCGATGAAGCTTGGCGATACCCGCCTGACCATGTCAGAATTCCGCGGCAGCCTGAAATCGATCCTGCGCGGCAGCGTTATCGGGGTGGTTCTTGGTGCCATTCCGGGGATCGGCCCGTCGACCGCCGCATTCTTTTCTTATAGTGAAGCACGACGGACATCGAAAAACGGCGATAAGTTCGGTGAAGGCGAGCTTGAAGGTGTTGCGGCATCTGAATCCGCCAATAACGGTTGTTGTGGTGCAACCATGATCCCGCTTCTGGCACTTGGTGTGCCGGGGGATGTGATCACGGGTGTGATGCTTGGCGCGTTCATGATCCATGGCCTGACACCCGGCCCGCTGTTGTTCCAGAACAATATCGGCGAAGTTTATTCGCTGTTTATCGGCATCCTGTTCAGTTCCGTATTCCTGTTTGTTGCCGGAAAACTGACCGCCGGGGCCTTTGCCAAAATTTCACGCATTCCCCAGACGCTGCTTTTGCCCTGCATTCTGGTTCTGTGCGTGTTCGGCATTTATTCCATTGGTGCCAGCCCGTTTGACGTCAGCGTTCTTCTGGTCATGGGCGTCGTCGGTTTTGCGATGATGATCCTGAATATCCCGGCGGCACCGTTCCTGATTGCGTTCATTCTGGGACCGATGTTCGAAGACAATATGCGCCGGTCGCTTGCGATTTCACGCGGTGATCTTGGTGTCTTTTTCCAGTCGTGGATTTCGTGGGGGTTCTTCGCCCTTACCGTTCTGTTCATCGCACTGACCATTCGCCGCGAATGGCAGAAATGGCGCGAGAAATCCCGCAATACCGCGCATTCAGCCTAATATTCCGAGAAACGAGAAGCGATAAAAATGAGCAAACCCAACATGTCCCGTCTGCATAATGCCATTGATCTGCTTGGCAAACTTGTGGCGTTCGACACCACCAGCAAGAACTCGAATCTCGGCCTGATCCATTTCGTTCGCGACTATTTGGCGCAGTATGGCATTGAAAGCACCCTGTTCCATGACGAAACGGGTGAAAAAGCCAACCTTCTGGCGACCATTGGTCCGAAAGACGTTCCCGGTATTGCCCTTTCGGGGCACACCGATGTTGTACCCGCACTTGAAAAAAGCTGGATCAGCCCAGCATTTGAACTGACAGAGCGTGATGGCAAACTGTTTGGTCGCGGTTCTGCCGATATGAAGGGCTTTTCGGCCTGCGCGCTCGCGATGGTGCCCGAACTGGTCAAACGCGATCTGGCGATCCCGTTCCATCTTTGCCTGTCCTATGACGAGGAGGTCGGTTGTCTTGGTGTTGGCTCGATGGTTGACCATCTGGCGGCCCTCAAAACCCCGCCACGCCTTGCCGTTATTGGTGAACCGACTGAAATGAAGGTGATCAACGGGCAGAAAGGCAAGTTTTCAATGCGGGTATCGGTTACCGGTACAGCCGGACATTCGTCGTTCGCACCACGCCACGTCAATGCCATCGAATATGCCGCACGCGCCATCGCAATGATTTCCGATCTTGCGCGCGAATTCGAAGAAAACGGTCCGTTTGATAACGATTTCACAGTTCCGCACAGCACCATGCTGACAACCACTATCGGCGGAGGCACGGCAACCAACGTAACCCCGGATTTCTGCGAATTCACATTTGAAATTCGCCATCTGCCGGAACATGACGCCAAGGCTGTGCTTGACGGGATCAAAGAAAAAATCATTTCAACCCTTGATGCCGAAATGAAAGCCAAGGAAGCCGAGACCGGTTTCGAGTGGGAAGAAATCTTTTCCTATCCGGGCATGGGAGACTCCACCGATGCCGAGGCGTTCGCGTTGGTCCGCAACATCGTCCCCGAAGTATCGGGCAAGGTTTCCTATGGCTCCGAAGGCGGGATTTTCGAAAAGCAGGGCAACATCCCGTCCATCATCTGCGGTCCGGGCAGCATCAAACAAGCCCACAAGGCCAACGAATTCATCGAAATTTCGCAGATCGAGGAATGTCTCGAATTCCTTGAGAAGCTCAGTGATCAGGCTGTAGCGGCCTGATTCTCTCGCCGATGTACCGCCCTGAACGGTGCATGCG
>CBIHMD010000003.1:0-17542 GCA_966210655.1 uncultured Thalassospira sp. | reverse complement strand
CATGCATATCGCCGCCGTGGTCGAGATTGAGGAAAACCTGAAACCGGCCCTTGCCCACCTTCGAAGTGCGCTGGATGCCAAGGTCAAGGCCTTTGCCGATATCGTCAAAATCGGCCGCACCCACATGCAGGATGCAGTGCCGCTGACTTTGGGGCAGGAATTTTCAGGTTATGCCGCCCAGATCGCCCTTGGCCTTGATCGCATTGATGATGCGTTGGTCCGGCTTCGCAAACTGGCACAGGGTGGTACTGCCCTTGGCACCGGCCTTAATGCGCCAAAGGGTTTTGATGTCGAATTTGCCAAACAGGTTTCGACGATCACCGGGCTTAAATTCGAAACGGCGGCGAACAAATTTGAAGCCCTTGCCGCCCATGATGCCTGTGTCGAGATGTCGGGTGTTCTGAACGTGCTGGCGACGTCGCTTATGAAGATCGGCAACGATATCCGCCTGCTTGGGTCCGGTCCGCGTTGCGGTCTTGGTGAACTGGTTCTGCCCGCGAACGAGCCGGGATCATCGATCATGCCGGGCAAGGTCAACCCGACCCAGGCCGAAGCCCTGACCATGGTCTGCGCGCAGGTGATCGGCAACCATGTTGCGGTGACGGTCGGCGGTTCAAACGGTCATCTGGATCTGAACGTGTTCAAACCGGTGATCATTTACAACCTGCTGCAATCGATCCGCCTGATTGCCGATGCCTCGGTCAGCTTTGCCGATAACTGCGTTGTCGGCCTTGAAGCCGATCAGGAAAAAATCGATCACTATGTCGAACAAAGCCTGATGCTGGTGACAGCCCTGGCACCGCATATCGGTTACGACAACGCCGCCGCCGTCGCCAAAAAGGCGCACAAGGATCGCAGCAGCCTTAAGGAAGCAACCATCGCCCTTGGCTTCCTTGACGGGGCAAAGTTCGATGAACTGGTCCGTGCCCGCGATATGATCTGATTTGATGTGATGATGCGGGCTGGTTTTGACCGGCCCGTTCTTTATCCGCCTATCGGGATGCGAACGCACCGTTCAGCATCGCGGGCACAATCGCCTTATGAAACGGCATGATGGTGCCAAAATACACCCGTCCCGCGATTATTGGGCCGCTTGCGGTCATGATATATCTCATTGTCGCAGCGGCCAAATTCGGGCATACCCGATCCATGCTTATTCGCACCAACCCGATGCCGTCACATACGCAAATCCGGGCCGCGGGCAATATCCTGCGCGTCTGGATGCTGGCGTTCGTCATCCTGATGACCGGGGTGACGCAATCGGGTTTCCTGACCGCACTTTTGGGTGGGGGCAGTGGCGTCGGGCTAACCGCCATTACCGGGGCAAATGCCGCACCCGGCGGCGACCTGATTTTCATCTGCACGGCGGATGGGGTGCGTGCGGTTTCGTTTGGCGATGCCATACCCGATGCCGCGTCACAAAATTCCGGCGGGCATTCTGCCGGTCATGGTTTCTGTTCGCTGTGTGCGTCGCATCATGGGGCGATGGCAAGTCTGGACGTGCCGTTTGGTGCGCCGGTTTCAATCATCCATGATGCCGAATATGCGCAAAGCCGCCTGATTGCGGCCACGATCACAGTGCCGCGTACGCGCTATTCCCGCGCACCACCGCATTCCATCTGATTTCCCGATACACCCGAAATCAAATCACCGGTGTGATGCAACCAATCCACACCGGATCAGGATGGAAACAAAGATCATGAAAAAACTGTTTGCTGTTATCACGACCCTTGCCGGTCTGTTTGCCGCGACCCAGGCTTTTGCCGCCGATATCGAAATCAGGGATGCCTGGGCCAAGGCGTCGCTTGGCAAGGTGCCAAATGGTGCGGCTTTCCTGACGGTGGAAAATACCGGCATGGCGGATCGCATTGTTGGTGTGAAATCCGAACTGGCCGACAAAACCGAACTGCACACGCATATCATGGATAACAACGTCATGAAGATGCGCCCGGTTGAAGGCGGGATCGACGTGCCGATGCATGGCGAAGTGATGTTCAAACCGGGCAGCTATCACATCATGCTGATCGGCCTGCACAAGCCGCTGGTCGAAGGTGAGAAAATCGACGTGACCCTGACCTTTGAAAAGGCAGGCGACGTGCCGGTGACCATTGATGTGATGGCGGCAATGTCCAAAGGTCCGCACGGCGATGCCGGTATGGATCACGGCGACATGAAAATGGACGATCAGGAACATAAGGGCCACTAGGCCCTCGTTTCGCATATGTCCAAATTATACAGGGGAACGGTTTGCACCGTTCCCCTTTTTTGTCATGATGGTCGGCCATCATCCACCCCACGCAGGGAGTGCGCCATGTCCCGCGATATCACCATTGAAAACCTGATTGAGAAACTCGGCCTGCAACCCCATCCCGAAGGCGGCTTTTACGCCGAAACATTCCGCGCGCTGGAAACCTGCAATCCGGGCAATCGGTATCTTGGCGTGCGATCAACGGGGACCGCGATCTATTACCTGCTGACGCCTGATACCTTTTCAGGCATGCATATCCTGACCAGTGACGAGATTTTCCATCATTACCTTGGCGATCCGGTCGAACAGCTCCAACTGTATGCCGATGGCAGCCACCGGCTGGTTGAAATCGGCAATGACCTGCTGGCGGGGCAGAAACCGCAAATGATCGTGCCGAAAAATGTCTGGCAGGGCGCGCGCCTGAAACAAGGTGGCAAATTCGCCCTTCTGGGCTGTACGGTGGCACCCGGTTTTGATTTCGCCGATTTTGCGATGGGCAAACGGGCGGACCTTTCGTCGAAATGGCCGGCTGCGGCAACCATGATTGCCGCCTTGACGCGCGCCTGAATTTCGGGCGCAATCAGCCGGTCACCAATTTTTCACAGGACTTCCCCAAATGCAGCTCGATACATGGTTGCTGTTTTCTGGCGCGGCCTTGGCGCTTTCGATGGCCCCCGGACCGAATAATCTGCTCGCGATGTTCAATGGCGCCCGCCACGGCGTTGCGTCGGCCGCCATCGGCGGAGCGGGCCGACTGCTTGCTTTTGCCCTGATGATCGTTGTGACGGCCATGGGGCTTGGCGTGGTGCTTGCCGCCAGCGAAACCGCCTTCATGATCATCAAGTGGGGCGGGGCGATCTATCTGGTTTATCTGGGGCTGAAAAGCTGGCGAACCAAAGTTGCCGAGCCCGAGGTGCCCGGTGATAGCGTCGGTTTTGTCGCCCATCCCGGTGCGATGTCACTGGCCCGGACGGAATTCCTGACGGCAATCGGCAATCCCAAGGCGATCCTGATCTTTACCGCCTTCTTCCCGCAATTCCTTGATCAGGCCGGTGCATACGGCCCGCAATTTGCGATCATGGGCGTGACCTTCATCGCGATGGAGGCCTGTGTTCTTCTGGGCTACGGGCTTGTCGGCGGGCAGGTAAAGGGACTGATCCGCTCCGCACGTCACATGCGCTGGCTTAACCGCATCAGCGGCAGCCTTCTGATTGCCGCCGGGGTGCTTCTGGCGCTGACGGATCGGACGCGCAGTACCGCCTGATCGGAAATCTCGGAAAAGTTATCTTTCAAATGCTCAAGGGCGCGCTGGTTAAAGCGCGCCCCCTTGCTCCCTTGTCTACCCGGATATCCGGGCGATCGCCTGTTTTCAGGCGATTTCTTCGACCCGATGGCAAGCCACCTCGCGGCCTTCATACATGCGCAATTCAGGGCGAACCTGTGCGCAATGGTCGGTCGCGAACGGGCAGCGTTTATGAAACGCACAGCCCGACGGCGGATTGATCGGTGAAGGCAGTTCGCCTTTCAGCGGCTCTGCCTTGACGCGATGCGCCGGATCGATCTTTGGTGCCGATGCCAGAAGCGCCCTTGTATAGGGATGCAGCGGTTTGGCAAAGATTTCTTCGGTCGGTCCCTTTTCAGCGACGCGCCCCAAATACATCACCATGACGTCATCTGCAATATGGCGAACGACAGAAAGATCGTGCGAGATGAAGACATAGGCGACATTCATCTCTTCCTGCAGGTCCATCATCAGGTTCAGAACCTGTGCCTGGACCGACACGTCAAGGGCGGAAACCGGTTCATCGGCAACGATGACTTTCGGTTCAAGGATCAGCGCACGCGCAATCGCGATACGCTGACGCTGCCCGCCGGAAAACATATGCGGATAGCGCCCGTAAAATTCGGGGCGCAGGCCAACCTTGGCCATGGTTTCGCGCACACGTTCCTCGCGCTCCTTGCGACCCAGATCCATGTTAAGCAATACCGGCTCGCCAAGGATCTGGCCGACTTTCTTGCGCGGGTTCAGCGACCCGTAAGGGTTCTGGAAGATCATCTGAACCGTGCGACGGAACAGTTTCGCTTCCCTGTCACTCAGATCACCAACCGCTTCGCCGTTGATTTTAAGCCCGCCTGCGCTGGGCTTTTCAATCAGGGTCAACTGACGGCCAAGCGTGGACTTGCCACAACCGGACTCGCCAACAACCGCCAGCGTCTTTTTGGCTTCGAGCGTAAAGGAAACACCATCAAGCGCCTTGACCATCGCACTTGGTTTGCCAAGGCCGCGGCTGACTTCGTAGTGACGGACAAGATCATCGGATTCCAGCAACGGAACACCGGGTTTTGCATCAAGAAAACTCATTACACGGTCTCCCCGGTTGTCTGGCCGGTTGTTTGGCCGGTCGGCTGGCCGTGGTCGTCAAGCGGATAGAAGCAGCGCACATCGCGCCCGTTATAGGCACCAACATCGGGACGTTCGACAACGCAACGATCATTGGCATAACGGCAACGCGGTGCCAGAAGACAGCCCGCCGGGCGGTCATACTGACCCGGAACCACACCGGGGATGGTACGCAGGCGATCATGGCCTTCGGAACGTTCCGGCAATGCTTCAAGCAACGCCTGGGTATAGGGATGGCGCGGGGCGGCAAAGATGCTGTCGGCCGGGCCACTTTCAAACAGTTGACCGGCATACATCACCTGAATGCGATCAGCGGCTTCCGATACCAGTGCCAGATCGTGCGTGATCAGGATCAGGGCCATGTCACTATCGTCCTGCAATTTCAGCAGCAGGTCGATGATCTGGGCCTGAATGGTCACGTCAAGGGCGGTGGTCGGTTCATCGGCAATCAGCAGGCGCGGATTGCACGCAATCGCCATCGCAATCACGATACGCTGGCTCATCCCGCCCGAAAGCTGGTGGGGATAGGCGGTCATGCGTGATTTCGGATCGGGAATGCCAACCTGGTTCAGAAGGTCAAGCGTACGTTCACGCCGTACCTTTTTTGAACCGCCCTCATGGACTTTCAGGGCTTCCATGATCTGGGCCTCAACCGTGAAGCACGGGTTAAGGGCCGACATCGGATCCTGAAAGATCATGCCGATATCCTTGCCGGTGATCGCGCGGCGTTTGCCGGGCGACATCGTCAGCAGGTCCTGACCGTCAAAGGTCAGGCTGTCGGCGGTAACACGACCGGGGAAGTCGATCAGGCCCATAACGGCAAGCGAGGATACGGATTTACCCGAACCCGACTCACCGACGATGCCAAGGACTTCGCCGCGATCAACGGAATAACTAACATTGTCAACAGCACGGAACGGCCGGTCTTCGGAGCCGAACTCGACTGTCAGGTTTTTAACTTCGAGAAGAGCCATGACTTACCGCTTCATCTTGGGATCAAGGGCATCGCGCAGACCATCACCCATCAGGTTGAAGGCAAGCACGGTGACGAGGATGCAAAGGCCGGGGAAGGTGATCACCCACCAAGCCGATCCCACGAATTCGCGGGCTTCGGCCAGCATGGTGCCCCATTCCGGCAGCGGCGGCTGTGCGCCAAGGCCAAGGAAGCCAAGGGCGGCGGCATCAAGGATGGCACTTGAAACACCCAAGGTGCCCTGAACGATCAGCGGTGCCATGCAGTTCGGCAGGATATTGACGAACATCTGGCGGATATGACCGGCACCGGCAATCTGCGATGCGATGACATATTCCTTGTTCAGTTCGGATACCACCGATGCACGCGACAGGCGCACATAATGCGGCAACTGGACAATCGCAATCGCCAGCATGGCGTTTTCAAGCCCCGGGCCGAGGATCGCGACAATCGCCATCGCCATGATCAGGCTGGGCAGGGCCAGCATGGTATCCATCATGCGCATGATGCCGACTTCGATCCAGCCACGGAAATATCCGGCAACAAGACCCAGAACGATGCCGGAAATCATTGAAATGATCACGACGAACACGCCGATGGTCACCGAAAGCTGCGCACCGTGGATCAGGCGCGACAGGATATCGCGGCCAACCGCGTCCGTGCCAAGGATATAGCGCGGATCGGCACCTTCCATCCAGATCGGCGGTTTCAGGAACGCGGTGCGGTCCTGTGCAATCGGATCAAACGGTGCGATCCACTGGGCGAATGCCGCCATGAACAGGATAAAGCAGATAACGATCAGCCCGACATAAGCGCCACGGTTCTTGCGGAAATAATTCCACGTTTCCATAAACGGGCTGGGCGGATTGATCTTCTGGTCCTCGACGGCCACCACTTCGGCTGCTGCCGTTTCGGGGGTGGTCGATTGGGTATTCTGGTTTGTCATTTCCCGTACCCCCTTAACGCTTGTGCCGGATGCGGGGATTGATCACCCCATACATCAGATCGACGAACAGATTGACCCCCATCACCACGAAGGCAATCATCAGGATGCCACCCTGGATGGTCGGGTAATCGCGGCGGTTCAGCGCCTCGACAATCCATTTGCCGATACCGGGCCACGAGAAAATGGTTTCAGTCAGGATTGCACCGGCAAACAGCACACCGACCTGAAGGCCGATCACCGTAATCACCGGGATCAGGGCATTGCGAAGCGCATGGACCATGATCACCCGCATCGGGGCAAGCCCCTTGGCGCGGGCGACACGGATATATTCCTCGCCCAGAACTTCAAGCATCGAGGAACGCGTCATACGCGCAATCACGGCCATCGGAATGGTGCCAAGCGCAATCGTTGGCAGGATCAGATGACGGAGCGCACTGATAAACGCGCCTTTTTCATCGCTGAGCAAGGTATCGATCAGCATGAAACCGGTGGTCGGCTCGATGTAATACATGATCGACAGGCGACCGGAAACCGGGGTCCAGCCAAGCGTCGTCGAAAAGAACATGATCAACAGCAGCGCCCACCAGAAGATGGGCATTGAATATCCGGTTAGCGATAAACTCATGGTCAGGTGGTCAAGCCACTTTCCCCTGTTGATCGCGGCAATAACCCCCAATGGCAAACCGATAATGATCGCAAACAGGATCCCCGCGATGGAAAGTTCGATCGTTGCCGGGAACAGGGTTGCAAACTCTTCGATCACCGGACGCTTGGTGACGAAGGATTCACCAAGATCACCCTGCAAAACGCCACCCAGATAATCGAAATACTGAACGACAAGCGGTCTGTCGAAACCATATTCCTTTTGCAGTTCGGCGTATCGTTCGGGACTGATACTGCGCTCGCCTGCTCGCATCTGGATCGGGTCGCTCGGGATCAGGTGAATCATCAGAAACACCAGAATGGTAACGCCAAAGAAGGTCGGTATGACGTCACCCAAACGGCGTAAAAGGAAACCTAACATGCCATTGGGCCTTTTTAGCATCCGCGCGCAAGGCCTGCGGGCGGACGTCTCTCTCTATTGCGGAATTGCAAAGAGGCCCGGAAAACCGGGCCTCTTCGGCAAGGTGTAGGGGCGTCTTATTCTTTGATATCGACGCCGTAGAAGATGTGACCGCCAAACGGATCGATCTTGTAGTCGACAACTTCGTTACGGATCGGTTCGAAAACGATCGAGTGCGCGATGGTTGCCCACGGTGCTTCACGTTTGAAGACGGTCTGGGCTTCTTCGTACAGACGGGTACGTTCAAGAACATCCGAAGTGGTTTTCGCCTGCTGGATCAGGTTGTCGAATTCCTCGTTGCACCACTGCGCACGGTTCGCACTGCCAACGGCATCGCAACCCAGCAGAACAGCAAGGAAGTTGTCGGGGTCACCGTTGTCGCCGGTCCAGCCGAGCATGAAGCTGCCCTGCTCGCCGTTTTTGGTACGCTCAAGGTATTCGCCCCACTCGTAGGAAACGATTTCGGCATTCACGCCAATCGCGGCCCAGTCAGCCTGAACGAGTTCAGCCATACGGCGTGCGTTCGGGTTGTAGGGACGCTGTACCGGCATGGCCCAGATATCGGTGGTGAAGCCATCCGGATAACCGGCTTCTGCCAGCAATTTCTTGGCTGCTTCCGGATCATACGGATCGTCAACGGTATCGTTGTTGTACGACCAGATGGTCGGCGGAATCGGGTTTTTGGCGGCAACGCCTGCACCCTGATAAACACCCTCGATGATGGCTTCCTTGTTGATCGCCATGTTCAGTGCCTTACGGACACGTGCATCGGTGAACGGTTCTTTCTGGGTGTTGTAGCCAAGATAACCGACGTTCAGACCTTCCTGGCTCATCAGGTTGATGTCGCCATCGGCTTCCATCGCTTCCAGATCAGCCGGGTTCGGGTACGGCATGACATGGCATTCACCGGCTTTCAGCTTCTGGTAACGAACCGTGCTGTCCGGGGTGATGGCAAAGATCAGGTTATCAATCGGTGCCTTGCCTTCCCAGTATTCCGGGAACGCCTTGTAACGGATGACCGCATCTTTCTGATACTGGACAACCTGGAACGGACCGGTACCGACCGGGTTCAGGTCGATCTGTTCCGGGGTTCCTGCTTCCATCAGCTGGTCGGCATATTCACCCGACAGGATGGATGCGAAATCCATCGCCATGTTGGCAATGAACGGTGCTTCCGGACGGTTCAGAACGAATTTGACAGTGTAATCGTCAACTTTGACGATGTCCTTGATCAGTTCGCCCATGGACATCGAGTTGAAATACTCGTAACCGCCACCCGAAACCGCATGGTACGGATGTTCTTTGTCCCACTGGCGACGGAACGAGAAGATCACGTCGTCTGCGTTGAAATCGCGGGTCGGGGTGAAGGCATCGGTGGTCTGGAATTTAACGCCTTTACGCAGGTTAAAGGTGTATTCCGTGCCATCGGCCGATACGTCCCAGCTGGTGGCCAGACCCGGAACGATGGTGGTCGTGCCGCGCTTGAACTGTACCAGACGGTTGAATACCTGACGCGAGGTCGCGTCAAAGGTGGTACCCGCGGTGTAAAGCTGCGGGTTGAAGCCTTCCGGGCTTCCTTCCGAGCAATAAACCAGGGTTTTTGCCGAAGCGGCAGTCGGAGCAGCAAGCGCAGTCGCTGCAAGCAGACCTGCACCGATCGCCGCTTTGACGAAATTCGCTTTCATATAAGATGCCTCCCTCAAGGCTGGCCCGAACAATCTGCACAGGTGGCTGCTGGCCTTGAACGGCTCATGCATTGCAATTTGTGCAAAGGGTCGGGCGGGTTTACCCGATCCAACAGTTATGTTGGCAATCGACGAGGGAAAATAATCAGGGTTTCTGCGTATCGTCAACGTTTCCTGCGGGGTTCTACGTACGCAGACCTGACGAGGTGAATGATGAATTTATGTCAAGTGTCTGTTATTTTTATGAAATTGTCCCTCACAATTGCGTATGGGAGGGGTGCATTTTTTTCGGGGCTACTGATGACCGAACGGAAAAATACATAAAGCTAACGTGCTTTTCCGTCCGATCTATCTTCTTGAAATTTCTAGATTCGTTTGATTGCTGAACCACTTACACGGTTCAATTGCGCGTAATGCGATCATTAAGTTCACTGATTTGCGCGATATCCGTGTTCCACGCCGTCACAAATCGGTAAATATCCGCGCCCAATGACGGCCACGGATGGAATAACGCACCGGCATCGCGCATCTGTTGCGAAAGCTCCGGGGCAAGCTTGACAAAAAGCTCGTTTCCGTCGGCCGCATGCGCCAATGTCGCCCCATGCGACACCAGCATATCGCACAGGGTTTGGGCCGCGTCGTTGGCGTGGCGCGAATTGCGCAGCCAAAGATTACCCTTCACATAGGCCAAAAGCTGTGCGGCCAGATAACGATGCTTGGAATACAGATGCCCGCTGCGTTTACGGGCCTGTTCGACCTTGCCGCGCAGTGACGTGTCAAACAGCACAATCGCATCAACCGCCTGCGCGCCGTTTTTGGTCGCCCCAAAACTGATCGCATCGACACCGGCCTTCCACGTGATATCAGCCGGGTGGCAGCCCAGATGTGCAACCGCATTGGCGAAACGTGCGCCATCCATGAAAAAACGAAGGTCGCGCTTTTTGCAGATCGCGCCAATGGCTCCGACTTCATCGGCGGTGTAAACCGTGCCCAGTTCGGTTGCCTGCGTGATCGCAACGCATTCCGGGGCCACCGAATGCACCCCGCGATCCACCCGGCTTGCCAGAAAGGCATCCAGATTGTCGGCTTCAAGCTTTGCCGCCGGGCCATCCACCGGCATCAGCTTCGCCCCGCCGGTAAAGAACGCAACGCCGGTGCTTTCATCTTCGTTGATATGGGCCTCGTGATGGCATACGATGCCGCCAAACGGCGATACCAGTGCCGACAGGCTGATGCAGTTTGCCGCGGTCCCGGTGGCAACCGGAACAACGGCAACTTCCCGGTCAAACAGTTCGGAAAAGGCGGCATCAAGCTGGCGGCTGGTTTCATCCGCCCCATAAGCAGGCGCGTTGCCGCTGGCTTCATGTTCCAGCGCGCTCAGGATTTCCGGGCACAGGGGCGATACGTTATCAGAAGCAAAATTCATCGAGCGGGTCCGTGTCTTGTGGTGGCGTCCATAGGGTGCGGGAAATATGCGGGGACTGCCCCGCAACCAGACCGCCCTTTATCACATGCGATCCGTTCGAATGGCAATGATGCCTATAGTGTTTCGGGCAATGCGCGGATTGCTTCAATCGGGCTGTTCCACCCGGCAACAAAGCGAAACGCATCCGGCCCGACCGCGGGCCATGGCCGAAACACCAGCCCGGCCTTGCGCAGCCGTGCGGCCAGATCGTCATCCATATGCACAAACAGCTCGTTACCCTGCGGGGTGAATGCCGCCCGTGCGCCAAGCGTTTCAAGCGACTGGCAAAGGGCACTTGTGGCCTGATTGGCATGGCGCGCATTGCGCAGCCACAGATCATCCTTCACATAGGCCAAAAGCTGTGCGGCAAGATAACGGTGCTTGGAAAACAGATGCCCGCCCCGTTTGCGCGCCTTTTCGACCCTTGCGCGCAATGACGGGTCAAACAGGATGATCGCATCCACCGCCATCGCCCCGTTCTTGGTTGCGCCAAAGCTTAAAACATCAAGCCCCGACTTCCATGTGATATCGGCCGGATGACAGCCAAGGGCGGCAATGGCGTTGGCAAATCGCGCGCCATCCATGAAAAACTTCATGCCATGTGCCTTGGCGACCCTGCCGATCGCCTGAACTTCATCAACGTCATAGATCGTGCCGAATTCGGTTGCCTGCGTGATGGCGACACATTCCGGGTCAACCGAATGCATGCCATGGGTGTTTTCGCGGGTTAAAAACGCATCAAGCGTCTCGGGCAACAGCTTTGCCGTCGGCCCGTCCATGGTCAGAAGCTTCGCCCCGTTGCCATAAAATGCCACCCCGGTCGATTCCGTGCGGTTGATATGCGCCTCATGATGGCAGGCCACCCCGCCAAACGGCGACACCAGTGCCGACAACCCGACAAGATTGGCCGCCGTCCCTGTCGCCACCGGCACCACGGCAACCTCTTTGCCAAACAGATCGGAAAATGCCCGGTCAAGCTGTTGGCTTGCCGCGTCCGCACCATAGGGCAGGGCAGGGTCGCTGGCCTCGGCAATCGCGGCAAGGATTTCCGGGCAGATCGGTGACACGTTATCAGACGAAAAATTCATCGGGGCCTCGGTTCTGTAAGGTGGGGCAGGGGCGCAGGTGAGAGGATATTCAGCTTCGGGTGATCGCATGTGAAATGCAAGAAACGGGTTACTTGCTGGTTGCGATGAACACGCCATCCCAGTCCGGTGGTGGCGGGCTTTCGCGGAATGTCACGATACGTTCGCGATAAAGCCCGTAAAGTCCGGCAAGGTCAAACTTCCCGATCATGTCGGTCGCAATCGTGATGCATTGATCAATCAGTTTTTCCGCACCATTCCAATCCTGCAATCGATAGCACTGGATCATCTTTACATGCTGCTCACGCAGATGACCAAATTCTTCGCTATTTGCAATCGTGCCATCGCCCAGCAGGGTAAAGATGCGCACCGCTTCGCTTTTGCCCTTCACCGCAATCAGATCAAGTTCAAGGATGGCGAAATCATTATGAACCTGTCTTGCCGTTTCCTCGCCAATGACAATGCCGATACCGTAATTCTTTGATTGCCCCTCAAGCCGCGATGCCAGATTGACCGCATCACCCAGCACCGAATAATCAAACCGCTGATCGGATCCCATATTGCCGACAAGGCAATCACCGCTATTGATCCCGATCCCGATATTGAGCGGCAGATAGTCCTGTCCCTCTTCGGTGGCTTCGTCGGCACGGCGCGCATTGAGATGTTCAAGCGCATCAAACATCACAAGCGCGCTTGCACAGGCATGTCTGGCATGGTCGGGCACATCAAGCGGCGCATTCCAGAACGCCATGATGCAGTCGCCCATATATTTATCGATGGTGCCTTCCCGGTCCAAAATCGCCTTGCTGAGCGGGGTGAGCAACCGGTTGATCAGGCGTGTTAAACCTTGCGGATTGGATTTGAAGCTTTCCGAGATCGAGGTAAATCCGCGCACATCGCAAAACAGCAATGTCATGTCGCGGGTTTCCCCGCCCAGCTTCAAACGTTCCGGGTGGCGGGCAAGCTGTTCAACCAGTGCCGGTGACAGATAGTTGGCAAAGGCGGCGCGCACCTGTTTGCGTTCCCCCTCGGTCCGCATGAAGCCGATCGAACTGGCAATCAGATAAACCGCCACCAGCGATACCGCGCCGTAAACCGGATCAATCAGGATTTGATGGGTGATATAGGCCCACCATGAAAACCCGACGGCTGCCACTGTCATGGCGCCACCGATAATTGCCGGCCAGACCGCGCCAAGCTTCGGGATCGCCAGAACGAAAAACATCCCCACCAGTAACAGAACCAGCGTCTCGATCTCGGCAATCCAGTAGGGCCGGGTCAGGAACTGCCCCAGAAGCATCTGTTCCAGCATTTCCGCATGGACTTCAACACCAGGCAAAACCGGATCAAGCGGGGTGGATCGCAAATCAAGCAACCCTGCGGCACTGGTGCCAATCAGAACAACCGTATTTTCAAGTGTCCGTTCGGGAAGGTTGCCCTCGATCACGTCGGCGGCGGAAATATATCGTTCCGGGCGATGACCGGTGAAATGCACCCACATATGGCCCGATTGATCGGTGGGGATCGTTACCTCGCCAACCCGGATGGCTTCAACGCCTTCGGTCGTGGTCCATCGGGTTGCGCCACTGGCACCTGATAGCCGCACATTCATGGTGCGCGGTGCATCCTGAAGAATACGGAAAACTTCCATCGACAGGGTCGGGTAAACCGGCTTACCGATCAGCGGTTCCTCGTGATCAAGGGCAAGCATCAGCGGAACCCGGCGCACAACACCGTCCTGTTCGGGCGATACATTGATGATCGCATTGCCTGCGGCGGCGGCCTCGATTACCGAAAGGTTCGCGGTCGCCCCCGAAAGAACCGGGATGAAATCCGACAGATGCCGACCGGCTTCGCCGCCAACGCTGAAATTGCCGACCTGACGCGGCAGGGTTTGGAACGGTTGTGATGTCAGTTGGACGGCGGTAACCACCTGTCCGACACCATTGATAAATTCGGCAAACAGTAAATCATGATCAGGCAGGGTTTCGGCAAGTTTTGCCAGTACGTCGCTATTGTCGGTTTTGGGCCAGTCATGAACGACCCGCGCGGGCGATGTGCGGTCTGGTTCGGCAAAT
Source organism: uncultured Thalassospira sp. (assembly GCA_966210655.1). Lineage (GTDB taxonomy): Bacteria > Pseudomonadota > Alphaproteobacteria > Rhodospirillales > Thalassospiraceae > Thalassospira. The sequence continues at coordinate 3,598 of CBIHMD010000003.1, read as the reverse complement.
ACGATATCGAAACCGACAACCTGTGCGCCTGCCAGTCGCAAACGGTAAATCAGTTCCGCAAGCCTCGTGCGTGGCCACGGCCATTGCCCCATTTCATCAAGGCTGCGCTCGTCAATATCAATGATCCTGACGCCGGCATCCTCGAACGTGCGCGGCGCGATTCGCTGATAGGTGTCAAACACCGACATTCGCAATTGCCCGACCAGCGGCACATCCTGCCAGCGCAGAACAACACAAACCAGAAGAACAGCAAGCGGCACCAGATAATGCAGCCAAGTTAAAGGGCGTACTTTTCCAGACTTGGAAAAGATCAACGTATGAACCTCAGTTTAGAGTGGCTGAACCGGAGGCTCCGCCCGGTGCATCCGTTGTCGAGAGTGAGAAATCAACATTGAACGCATCCTCAAAAGTTGTGTTGGCGCTGCATCCTCCGGCAATGCAAGGATCCCCCGTGGGGGACGAAAAATCACTTCCAGAGAACTTTACCTCTCCACTTGAGCCTGAAAAGTTGACGGTTCCTGTAGCAATACTGCCCGGAGTAAACCCTGTGAGGTTGGCGCCACCGTCCTGAACGTTAGTAAAGTTTAAGGCAAGTTGTCGGGAGCTGAAATCAACTATAGCGCTGAAGCTATAGCTAAGTGAGCCATTGCTGGCAGCGATTGCGCCTGTTGAGTATGTGCCAGAGGTTATTTGTCTCATTGCATCGTAAGTGAAACCTGAGGGTTCAATACCTCCGCCACCTCCGATACCTCCTCCTCCACCACCACTTCCAGCTTCGCCGCCACTGCCACCATTATTCTGCGTGGTTTCTTCAACCTGATTCAAAGCCGTAATCACATCTGTCCCACTGCTACCGACATTTGTGCTTGCAACCTTTGCCATGGCAACGTCAAGCGTTGAGGCCATGGTCGCCCCTGTTTGTGTCGTTGCCTGACGGGTCTGCTGTGTCGTCAGGCTGCTGCCACCTGATGCGGGCGTGGAGGATGCTGTGTTGCCGCCGTGGCCTTGGCTGTTCGATGCCGTGCGGACCAATGCGCGTGAAAAGTCGAATGTTGCAAGGCTTTCCGGGAAGCGGATCGGTTCGGTAACTTTGTTGCTGGCAACAAACACGCCAAAATTCTCGCCGGTCACGTTTTCACTGTTGCCGTTCTGGTCGAACACGGCAAAGGCACCGGGGCGCGACGTGGTGTCATTGCGCGAAAGGCCCGGCCCTTGATTGACCGCCATGAAAATCTGCGGGCCATCGCTGCTATTGCTTTCGTCGCTTGAAAAATCAAAACTGCCCGGCACGATCTGGTTGGCTTCATCCGCCGAAACTGACCGGATCAGGCCAATGGTGCCGCGAATGCCAATCGATCCGACCGGCAGATTGACATCCATGCTGGACGGATTTTTAAGCGGGATTTTACCGGTGACAAACCGCACGACGCCGCGCGCCATATCCGCAACGATCCTGCCGTCGCCGGTTACCGGGTCATAAACGAATTCATCAATCGCAAGGTCGCTGTTCGGGCCGATGGTAAAGACGGTTTCATCAAGCAAAAGGATCTGCATGCCCGAATTGGCCGATGTCGTAATACGGTCGCCAAGGTAAACCGGCATGCCGCTTTCAAGCAGAACACCAACCTCGCCGACCGACTGCGCCAGAAGCACTTCGCCCGTGACCGCAGCCGAAACCCCGGCCATTTCACCGCTGCGTTCGGCCTGTGCCATTGTGACGCTGGTCAGAAGGGCGACACCGGACAGTACAGCCAACGGCAAATGTCTTGCCCGCTTTGCGGAACGGAGGGTCAAAGCTTTAAATACCGACATCCCTAGAACTCCCACCCCTTAGAACTCCCACCGGCGCGTCAGGAAAAACTGCGCGCGCGCGTTATGATATTCGTAATTGGGAATGTTTGATTCTGTGTCCAGATATTCACCGGTGACCGACCAGTTGATCGGTGCCAGAAAGGCATATATCTGTCCTGCCGTTTTGCTATCCCCAAACAAGTCATCTGGCAGCATTTGCGAAAGCGGCGCGCCATAGGTCAGTCGCAATCTTGTCGTCCGGTCCTGTCGGTGTTGCGGCGAATTGCCGGTCACCAGAAAGTCCGGATCGCGATATTGATCAAGACCATAGCGTACACTTCCGCTGATATAACTTCCCCCGCCAAACAGATAAGCATGGATCAGTTCCGCACTCAAGCTGTCATAGCTGTAGAAATTGCGTGCGGCTTCTTTTTTACCCGCATTAAGATCAACCGTTGTGCGGTTTGACGGGCTCCATGCGTAATTCACCCCGGTTCGTGCGCCATATCGCTGCCCGGAATGCAGCCGAAGCGCCCTTGATTCCGTCGTGTTCTGATACCGTTCATCGGCATAGCTGACTTCGGTGTAAAGGTTGGTGACGGGCCGGATGTTCCAGTCCGCCCGCAGACGACCGCTTCGCGATGTCAGGTATTTTTCCCGCGAAAGCGATTGCACGGTCTGGTTTATAACCGGCGTCAGGCTGAAATATCCGCCGCGGATACGCGCGCCAAGGTCAACCGAAAACGACCCCAGATCAAGGCTGTCGACCTGCACCTGATCACTGCCATATCCGGTCAGGGCGGCAAAGACCTCGTGCCCTTCCTGATAGCCAAGGTCATAGCTGACGTCATAACGCACCGCCCCGATATAGGCGATATCGTTGCGCGGCTTGTCCTCAGATGCCGTGATGTTGGTCAATGTCCCGGTCACAAGCTGCTGCTTATCAGACGGTGCGGCATTGCGGTTGCTGTCAATCTGGCTGCCAAATGTCACGGTCAGATATTGATGAAGCCGCTTGCGTCTTGTCTCGATCGCCGAAAGGTAGCGGTCAATATCAGCTGCCACATCGGGCGACACATCCATCGCACGCAGGCGTTCAAACTGCGCACGGGCTTCGTCAAGGCTATCAAGCCGATACAGCACAATCGCGTAATACAGCCTGATCGCGGCAAGATCGGGATCAAGCACAAGGATGCGTTCAAGTGTCGCCGATGCCCCGCGGACATCGCCGCGCGTAATCTGTGCCTTGGCCCAGCGGAAATTCAGGACAACATCATCGGGATTGGCCAGAACATCGGCAAAGCTGATATCGCTGCCTTCATCGGTCTGAAGCAGCAGGCGTGATCGTTCTGCCGCATCCACAATCTGAGCAAAATCGCCAATGAAGTTTCGCGCTTCATCCGTACGGTCATCAACGCCTTGCTGTGCGCGTGTTGTTGTCGCGCTTATTACCAGCATGCCGCACAGAATGACCAGAACCGTGCTGCACCGCCATCTGAGCGATTTCAATATTTTTCCCCAAGGTCGCAATCCGGCTTTGCTTTTTTCAGTTTACCCACCCCAATGCGATCTCTGAACAAAGCCGGTATGATTTTATCGTTATAGATTATTGATTATACTGACTGCGGGAAAGCCATGCGTTTGAATGATGCCAAGTCTATGCAATGGTCTTTATGCTTATTCGTAAGTACAAAGGCCCGGCAATTTGCCGGGCCTTTTGCTTCAAAAGAAGTTCCAAATTCAATCTAAACGGCGGTGCCACCAACGGTCAGACCATCAATGCGAAGTGTTGGCTGTCCAACGCCAA
>CBIHMD010000002.1:0-18034 GCA_966210655.1 uncultured Thalassospira sp. | reverse complement strand
GATCGAGGTTTACGACAACAGCCACATTCAGGGCACCAATATGGTCGGTGGCATGATCGTTGCCGGGCCCGAAGGTTTCATGAAAAGTGCATATCGCAAATTCAACATCAAGGGCGATATCGCACCGGGTGATGACTTTGCCATGATGCGCGAAGTCCTGACCCGGCGCTTTGCCCGTGCACAAAAAGAAGACCCAGATCGGGAAAATGGCACATGGCCGGACCTTTGCCTGATTGACGGCGGTTTGGGGCAGCTTGGCGTTGCCCGCGAAGTTCTTGAGGATCTGGGAATCGAAGACGTGATGCTTGTCGGTGTTGCCAAGGGTGTTGACCGTAACGCTGGCAAGGAAGTGCTGCATATCCCAGGAAAGCCGCCCGTGCGCCTTGATATGCAGGACCCGGTTCTGTATTTCATCCAGCGTCTGCGCGATGAAGCCCACCGTTGGGCCATTGGCACGCATCGCGCCAAACGGTCCAAGCAGATTGGTAAAAGCGTTCTGGACAACGTGCCCGGCGTTGGCGGAGCGCGCAAAAAGGCGTTGCTGCATCATTTCGGCTCGGCACGCGGGGTGGCCGATGCTGGTTTAACCGATCTTGAGGCGGTGGATGGCATCAGTGCCGCGCTTGCACGCAAGATTTACGATCATTTCCACGGGGAAAACTGATCACGGTTACCGGCTGTTTCATAACAGGTTTGTTGCAATTGAACGCGGCACTTGTGGTAACTGCCCGGACACATTAATAATTGCCTCGCGCCGGGGAGACAGAAAACGCTTCGCCGGACCGTTCGATACAATACCCGCAAACAGGCCTGTTTATGAAAAACCAGATTCCCAATCTGCTAACCTTGTCGCGCATCATTGTGATTCCGGCTCTGGTTGCGTCCTTTTATATCAGTGGACCGGTTGGTAACTGGATCGGGTTTGTACTGTTTGCCTTTGCCGGGGTGACGGACTTTTTTGACGGTTACCTTGCGCGCAGCATGAATGTTGTCTCGCCGCTTGGCCGGTTCCTTGACCCCATTGCAGACAAGCTTCTGGTTGCAGCCGCCCTGATGATGATGGTGGCGTTTGAACGCATTTCCGGTCTGGCGATTTTGCCCGCCGTGATCATCATGTGCCGGGAAATCATGGTATCGGGTTTGCGCGAACATCGGGCCGAACTGAAAGTTCCGCTGCCGGTAACGGTGCTTGCGAAATGGAAGACCACGGCACAAATCCTTGCCATCGGGTTTCTTCTGGTCGGGGATGCGTCGCCTGACATGATCCCGTCGATCCTGATTGGTGATATCCTGTTGTGGATTGCCGGACTGGTGACGGTTCAGACGGGGTATATCTATCTTCGCACCGGGCTCAAGCATCTCGACTGACACCTATCGGAAGGATCAGGTCGCGCATGGCACGTATATCTGTTCAGGAACAGGATTTTGATCCGGGTGCCGAACTGGCAGCCCTGACCGATGGTCGTACCGATATCGGGGCCGCGATCAGTTTCGTCGGGCTGGTGCGTGATATTCACGGCGGTGATCAGGTTTCGGCCCTGACCCTTGATCACTATCCCGGAATGACCGAACGCGAACTTGAAAAGATCGCCGGCGAGGCGGCCAATCGCTGGCCGCTTGATGATGTGCGGATCGTGCATCGGTTCGGGCGGATGTTGCCCGGTGATCGGATCGTTCTGGTGATCACCCTGTCGGCCCATCGTCGCGCCGCGTTCGAGGCATGCGACTTCATCATGGATTGCCTTAAAACCCGTGCCCCGTTCTGGAAACGCGAAGAAACTGCCCAAGGTGATCATTGGGTCACAGCGAAGGCATCGGACGATGCCGATGCCGATCGCTGGAACACGGATTAGCCGACAAATTTTGCCAGAAGCCCGACAAACTGAAGAAGGGCTGTCTGGATTTCGGCGGCATCGTCGATCCGGCTTTTAAGGTCCTTCATTTCGGTTATATCGGCATCGGTGATCGCCGATGCATTCTGGATCAGCCGCTTTGCCTGAAGTGTCACAAGCTGATCAGCGGCCTTGTTGCGCGTTTCGGCCATCACGAGTTTTTCGTTGATGTCGGCTGCCTGATAGGCCGTGTCGATTTCAATGAAGCTGGCTTTGGCGGCCCTGATCAATTCATCAAGATTGCTCATGGTGATACTCCCTATTGTGCGGGTGTCACGGTTGCACCACCGGTGGCGGTTTCAAGCAGGTTGCTGCCCTGTGCGACAAGTTCTGCCGGTGACAGGTTGCGAACTTCCCCGGCCAGTGCGATGCCTTGTTCGGCCGCGCCAATCAGGGCGGTGACGTCCAGTCTGGCGTAACTGTCTATCTGGTTTTGCAAATGCGCGCCCAGCGAGGATGCCGTCATGAAGCTGCGCAAGGTTCTGGTCTGAAGCAGCTTTTCCTCGGCCATCAAAGCCTGCCAGTCCTGCCACCAGATTTGCAGGCGCAATGATTTGGCGTCGTCATCATCGTTTGGTTCGGAGCGAATTTTGTTCAGTTCGGCGATCAATGTGCCACGACGTACCAGATATTGCGGCGGGTCTTTGGCCAGATCGCTGGTGATGGCGTCAAGCTGATTGCGCAGTTTTTCAAGGATCTGACCGGAATCCGTGACCGCCGATGCACCAAGGGCTGACCCGCCTTCGATCTGATCGAAAATCGCGACAAATTGCCGATACTGGCTGCGCAGGTCGGCCAGTGTCTTTTGCCATTGTTGCGCAACATTCGGATCGATTTTAACCGCATCCGGATCAAGCAGGGTGGGCAAATTGGATGGAGTCACCTTGCCGGTGAAGGCTTCCATATTCGTGATGAATTCGGATTGCCGGGCGATTTGCGACTTTGGTGTTGGCGCAAATTGTGCGGTCTGTGCCGTGCCATAGGCATCAAAGGCATCCTCGGTCGCGCTGCCAAACTGGGTGACCGTCATTTTCAGGGTTTCGGCCTTTTGCGAACAGGCCGCCAAAAGCCCGATGCCAATAATCAGGAATGCCTTGCGTGTGAATTGGTAGATCGATGAAACTGCCATAACGTCCCCATCACGTGATCATGCTCGTCATCTGACGGGAACAGGCGCAAAATGTGATGGCAAAAATGACAAAGGCCGCAGATTTGCTGCGGCCTTTTTGATCCAGATACCGGCAGGTGCTATTTGCTCAGCATGAAAAGCGCTTGATTGCCAAAGAAGTTGGCAAGCCGGGAATGGCTGTCGAGACTGACTTTCGATCCGCTTTCATTCAGCACCATCGACCGTTCGATTTTAAAACCGCACTCGTCACAAAGGGCGACGAAATCCCGGACGGTGCAGAAATGGATGTTCGGGGTTTCGTACCACATGATCGGCAGGTTCGGATTTTGTGGCATGCGCCCGCGGAACATCAAATCGAACCGAGCGCGCCAGTGCCCGAAATTAGGAAAGGAAACGATGGCCTTCTGGCCGATACGCAGCAGTTCACTCAGAACCTGTTTCGGGCGATTGGTGGCCTGCAAAGTCTGGCTGAGGATCGCGTAATCAAACGCCCCGTCGGGATAATCGCCAAGATCGCGATCCGCGTCGCCCTGCATCACCGGAAGACCCTGTGCCACGCAGTTGCGCACCCCCTCGTTGGACAGTTCAAGCCCGCGACCATCCACATTTTTGCTGTGTGTCAGATAACCCAGCAATTCCCCATCGCCACATCCGATATCAAGTACACGCGTGCCGGGTTCGACCATGTCGGCAATAAGCTGCAGGTCGACACGAATGCGATCATTCGGGATAACGCCAGTACCGTTGGGTAAAGAGTGATTCATAACCTATTTCAATCCCCGGATTTCAGCAGCGCCTTCGATAAAGCCGCTTAAGACCATATGGAAATCCGGCTCGTCGAGCAGGAAGGCATCATGCCCCTTGTCACTTTCGATTTCCACACAACTGACATTGCACGATGATGCATTCAATGCATGGGCGAGCTGCCGACTTTCGGCGGTGGTAAAGCACCAGTCGCTGGAAAATGAAATGACGCAGAAACGGGTTTTGCAGCCAACAAATGCCTCGCCAAGGCGGCCTTCGGCATCGGCAGACAGATCGAAATAATCCATCGCGCGTGTAATATAGAGATAGCTGTTGGCATCAAACCGGTCGACAAAGCTTTTGCCCTGATGGCGCAGATAACTTTCGATCTGGAAATCATGATCGAAGCTATAGGTAATCGCCCCGCGGTTCTGAAGCTTGCGGCCAAATTTGCGATGCAGGGCCGGTTGCGACAGATAGGTGATGTGCGCGGTCATGCGCGCCACAGCAAGCCCGCGCGACGGCTTTTTGCCTTCCAGCAGGTAATTGCCCCCGCACCAGTCCGGATCGGCCATGACGGCCTGCCGCCCGACTTCGTGAAACGCAATGTTTTGGGCGGAATGGCGGAAGCTGGTCGCAATCGGTGCGGCGGCAAAAACGCGATGGGAATAGCTTTTGCACCATTCAAGAACCTGCATGCCGCCCATTGAGCCACCGATAACAGCAAACAGGGTATCGATCCCCAATGCGTCAATCAGCATGGTCTGGGCACGCACCATATCGGCAATCGTGATCACCGGGAAATCAAGACCCCAGGGTTTGCCGGTGGCCGGGTTGATTTCCTTGGGGCCGGTACTGCCAAGGCAGCCGCCAATCACGTTCGAGCAAATGACGAAATATTTGTCGGTATCGATGATTTTTCCCGGCCCGACGATTTCACGCCACCAGCCTTCCTTGCCGGTGATTGGGTGGACTTCGTCGGCGACATACTGATCACCCGTCAATGCGTGGCAAACCAGAATGGCATTGGTCTTGTCGGCGTTAAGTTCGCCATATGTCTGATAGGCAATGGTGAACGGCCCGAATTCGATGCCGCTATCAAGGCGCAGCTTTTCCGTTTCCCCAAGGACCATGTGATGGCCGGGAAGTTTGCTGCGCTGATCCGTGCTGGCGGCGGTCGACATGAATGTCCGTTTCCCTTTGATTAGGTTGTTTTTCTTGCAGGCAAGGTTGGCTGTTCCTTGCTGTCGCAGGAAACAAGCCTGTTCTAGCTAGGAATAGACCGGGATTTAGTCAATCTTTTCTTTGCTTTTCGGCTGCCCTGTCCTAATACTGGGCGCCGTTTGAGAAAAGAGCGGATCATGGCGCAAAGCGACGAAAATTTAGCAAATCTTGACCTGAACGGGCTCAGGGCGGAAATCGATGATATCGATCAGGCACTGCAATCCCTGATCATCCGGCGCACAAAGGTGGTTCAGGCTGTCGGGGCCTATAAGGACCGGGTGATTGCCGCGGGTGGCAAGGTAAAAGTGCCTTATCGTCCGGCACGTGAAGCCCGCATCATGCGCACGCTGGTTGACCGTCACGATGGTGCCTTTCCGAAAACGGCCCTGATCCAGATCTGGCGCGAAATGATTGCGGCCGGAACGCGTCTTGAAGCGCCGTATACGGTTGCACTTTGCCGCAATGCCGATGGTGTTGATTGTTGGGAACTTGCGCGCCTTAACTTTGGCTGCCTGAACGAAATCGTCGAATTCGATACCCCGCGCGAGGCATTTTACGCCCTTGAAGAAGGTCGTGCGGCGGTCGGCGTGTTCCCGAAACCGGAACTTGGCGAAGCACAGCCGTGGTGGACTTTGCTGTCCGATGACAGCCCGGTGCGCATTGTATCAAAGCTGCCATTTGGCGGGCGTCCGGTCGGACGTGGTGAGCAGACCGAAGGATTTGTGCTTGCGGCGATCGAGCTTGAAGAAAGCGGGGATGATCGCACGCTGTTTATCGTCAGCCTGCCAAACGAGATTTCGATGGATACGGCGCGCAAAAAAATTGCGAATGGCATCGATGGATCGGCAATCCTTGGCTTTTCTGCCGATGAAACCGGTGATCGCCGTTTTGTTCTTGTTGATGTGCCGGGATTCTTTTGTAATCGCGCCGAAGTGTTTCAGCGCGCACTGACCGATCAGGGACTTGATCCCGAAGGACTCAGTGTTGTCGGCGCCTATGGCGTGCCGATCCCCGAAGACGCGCTGAGTTGATTGATACCGGCCGGTTGATTGTCACCGGCCCTGCCCACTGGGAGAAACTAGGAAATGTCTGCGCCCACCCCACGTCCCGGCATTCTTGATATTGCGCCTTATGTTGGCGGCAAGTCGCGCACCGATGGTGCAACCCGCGTAATCAAGCTTTCATCGAACGAAGGCGCGCTTGGCCCGAGCCCCAAGGCCATCGAGGCGCTCCGCAAGTCGGCTGAAAAGCTGCATCGCTATCCCGATGGTGGTTGTGAGGCGCTGCGCAACAAGTTGGCCGAGAAGTACAGCCTTGAAGCCGATCAGATTGTCTGCGGTGCCGGTTCGGATGAACTGATCACCCTTCTGATCCGTGCCTATGCCGGTCCGGGGGATGAAGTGCTGTATTCGCAGCATGGTTTCCTGATGTATCCGATTGCGGCCAAGGGGGTCGGTGCGGTTCCGGTGACCGCAGCCGAGACCCATATGACCACCAGCGTTGATGCGCTGCTGGCGGCTGTGACCGAAAAGACTAAAATCGTTTTTGTTGCGAACCCGAACAATCCGACGGGGACCTACATCAACGATGCGGAAATGAAACGCCTGCGCGATGGCCTGCGCGAAGATATCGTTCTGGTCGTTGATGCCGCTTATGCCGAATTCATGACCGGTCAGGAAGATTATTCCGCCGGTGAAGAACTGGTGCGTGCCGGTAAAAATACCGTCATGACCCGCACGTTTTCCAAGATTTATGGTCTTGGTGGCATTCGTCTTGGCTGGTGCTATGCGCCGGTTGATATTGCTGATGTTCTGCAACGCCTGCGCAATCCGTTTAACGTTGCCCTTCCGACACAGGAAGCCGGTCTTGCCGCACTTGATGACGATGAATTCGTCAATGCCTGCGTGCGCCACAATGCCGAAACGCTGGCATGGTTCCGCGATCAGGTGAACGCGATTGACGGGCTGATCGCCCATCCGAGTTATGGCAACTTTGTTCTGGTCGAATTCCCCAAGGAAGAAGGCAAGAACGCCGATGCTGCCAATGATTTCATGATGGCAAAGGGCGTTATCCCGCGCAAAATTGGTGCCTATGGCCTGCCGCAGATGCTTCGTATTTCGATCGGTACGAAGGAAGAAATGGAAATCTGCCTCAAGGCGATCAAAGACTTTGTGAACAGGTAAAATGACCAACACCGCATCCGAACCGCTTTTTGATACCGTTGCTTTTATTGGCATGGGGCTGATTGGCTCGTCCCTGGCGCGTCGCATTCTGCGCGATGGTCTGGCGAAAAAGATCACCTGTGCCGTGCGTTCCGAAGCCACCCGTGACCGGGTGCTTGAACTTGGTATCGCCGATGAATCTTATTGCGACATCAAGGAAGCGGTTAAAGATGCCGATCTGGTGATGATCTGTGCGCCGGTGGGGGCCAATGAAGCCATCGGCGCACAGCTTGCCGGGAAACTTAAAAAGGGTGCGATTGTTTCCGACGTCGGATCGGTCAAACAGGCGGTCATTCGTGATATCGCCCCGCATCTTGATGAAGGTGTCTCGTTCGTGCCGGGCCATCCTTTGGCCGGAACCGAACATTCCGGACCGGATTCCGGTTTTCCCGAACTGTTCGAAGGACGCTGGTGCATCCTGACCCCGGTTCCCGGTGAAAAGGAAAGTGCGACCGCACGTGTGCAGGCCCTTTGGGAAGCATGTGGTATGAAGGTCGAATGCATGGATGCTGATCATCATGATCGCATTCTGGGCATCACATCGCATCTGCCGCACCTGATCGCCTATACCATCGTCGGGACGGCAACCGACCTTGAAGACGCGCTGCGTCAGGAAGTCATCAAGTTTTCCGCATCCGGTTTCCGCGATTTTACCCGCATTGCCGCGTCCGACCCGACGATGTGGCGGGATGTGTTTTTGAATAACCGCGAAGCGGTTCTTGAAGTTCTTGGCCGTTTTCAGGAAGATTTGATGGCGTTGCAACGTGCGATCCGCTGGGGCGAGGGTGAAAAACTGTTCGACCTGTTCAGCCGTACACGCGAAATTCGCCGTGGTATTGTCGATGCCGGGCAGTATTTCACCAATTTCTCGGCCGAGGGTGAAGACCGTCAAAGCGACGCCAAGGGTAAAAGCAAGTCCGATAAATAATCAATTTTCGCGGTTTGCACATGGCAGGCCGTTGTCGGGCGGAAAGATGGGCCCCAAACTGCATCTTCCGCCGGTTAAAGGGGATCGTCATGCCTGCCACCGATCATCCGGCTTTTGCACGGATTATGCCGTTTGTGTTTGTGTTCCTCTGGAGCACGGGCTTCGTCGGCGCAAAGTTCGGCCTTCCCTATGCCGAACCCTTTACCTTTCTGTTTGCCCGTTTTGCCATCGTCATTGTTCTGATGGTGCCGGTGATTTCGTTGCTGGGCGCCAAATGGCCCAAAAGCTGGCGGCAGGTTGCCCATATCAGTACGACTGGCATTCTTGTTCACGGGATTTATCTGGGCGGTGTTTTCTGGGCGATTGATACGGGGCTGCCGTCGGGGTTGGCGGCCCTGATCGTCGGATTGCAACCGGTTGTGACCGCATCGGTTGTTGGTGCCCTTCTGGGCGAACGTGTCAGCGGGCGTCAGTGGGCCGGGCTTGTTCTTGGCCTGATTGGCGTGGCTTTGGTCCTGTTGCCCAAAATTGGTGACGGCATCGGTATTACCGCCTTTGGCATCGGGCTTGCCATCATGGCGCTGTTTGGCATGACGGCCGGGACGCTTTATCAGAAACGGTTCTGCACGGGCATGGACCTGATGAGCGGTACGGTTATCCAGTATATCGCCGCAGCGGTCTTTGTCGGGCTGGTGGCCCTGATCAAGGAACCATTGGTGATCGAATGGAGCATGAACTTCATTCTTGCGATGGCGTGGCTGGTTCTGGTGCTGTCAATCGGGGCGATCATGCTTCTGATGGTTTTGATCAAACAGGGCGAAGCAACACGGGTTGCAAGCATGTTTTACCTTGTGCCGCCAACGGCAGCTTTCTTTGCGTGGCTGCTTTTTGATGAACATCTTGGTCTGTTGGGCTTTGTCGGATTTGCAATTGCCGCACTCGGGGTGGCATTGGTGATGGTGAAACGCTAGGTTCAGAACCGGACATAAAACGCCAGCATGACCGGAGGAAATTTTGACTGAGCCCCAGGAAAGATGGGTATTTGGATATGGATCGCTGCTGTGGCGTCCGGGCTTCGAATTTGAAGAACGGGCATGCGCAACGCTGCGCGGCTATCATCGGTCCTTTTGTATCTATTCCCATCACTATCGCGGTACACCGGAGAATCCGGGTCTGGTTCTGGGGCTGAATGTTGGTGGGGAATGTGTGGGCAATGCCTTCCGGATCGCGCCGGACAACTGGCCGTTGGTCAAGGCATATCTTGATGAACGCGAACTGGTGACCAACACCTATATTCCTGCCGATGTCGAGGTCGAGCTTGCCGACGGACGCACGGTCATCGCGCACACCTATGTCGCCGATCCAACGCATGAACAGTTCGCCGGGAACCTGTCGGTTCGGACGGCGGTTGAAATCATTGTTGCTGCACATGGTAATATTGGCCCGAACCTGGAATATCTTGAAAACACGGTCTGCCATCTGGATCAGATGGGAATTGTCGACCCGCCTTTGCACGATCTGATGGATCTGGTGCGCCGCGAATACGGTGAAATCAATATGGGAGCCGGAATCTGATGTCGGACGCCACCACAACGTCCAAAGGTACCAATGCCCCGATGATGGCAGCCTATCTGATGCTGGTTGCCTGCGCGATGATGTGGGGGTCAAACCATGTGGTCGCACGCGGGGTCAATGCCACGGTGCCGCTTGAAGCACTGGCGTTCTGGCGTTGGGTTGTGGCGGCTGTGCTGCTGTTTCCGGTGTGCATCCCGCATCTGAAACGCGATCTGAGGCTGATGGCCGATCATAAAATGTCGATGTTCCTGATCGGAACAACGGGCGTTTTCATGTTCTCGATCGTCATTTATCTGGCGGCCTACAACACAACGGCGGTCAATACCGGGCTTCTCAATGCGACAACCCCGGTCTGGGTTCTGTTGTTCGCAGCTTTACTGACTGCCGATAAACCCAAGCTTGGCCAGTGGGCCGGTGTGCTGATTGCCGGTGTCGGTACGGCCGTGATCATCGCCAAAGGCGACTTTTCGGTCTTTGCCGAGATGAATTTTGTATCAGGCGATCTGTTTGCCATGATTTCAGCAATGGTCTGGGCGGCATATTCAATGCTTTTGAAGCGCGCGCCCAAGGGCGTCCATCCGCTAAGCCTTGTATTCGTTTCGGCCCTGATCGGGTTGGTGTTCCTGACCCCGCTTTACATCTGGTCGGTAACCGTGGGCAATGAGCCGTTCTTTACGCATCTTGATCCGGCATGGCCCGATATGCTGAAGATTTTCTATATCGGGGCAGGGCCAGCCTTTTTGGGTTATCTGTTCTGGAACAAGGGGGTTGCGGTTGTCGGTCCGGCAAATGCCGGTGTGTTTTTGTATCTGATGCCGGTTTTTGCCAGTGTCCTTGCCATCATCTTTCTGGGCGAGGAACTGCACCTTTACCATCTGGGCGGGATTACACTGATTGCCTTTGGCATCTGGCAGGCAACACGTCGAAAGGTATAGAGGCCGTCGAACGGATAGAGTAGAAAAAGGCCGGATGAAACTCCGGCCTTTTGGGTGTTCGAACGATCCGTCTAATCAGGAAGGTGTTTTTTCTTCGTCGATGGATTTCATCGGAATCGCGATTTTGACTTCCTGCTGTTCGGCGTCGGCCTTTTCGCGGGCTTCTTCGATTTCAACATCACGGGATGTCAGGGTCGGGAGATTGAATTCGGCCTGCGCGTCGCGTTCAAGTTCGCGGGTGCGGTTATCAATCCTGCCTTTGATTGTCTTCATGAAGGTCTTGCGATCAAGCCCCGGTTCCATCGCCGGAAGGAATTCCATGGTGACTTCACCGCCATATTTCATGAAGCTGTGTCGACCCCAGAACATGCCGGAATTAATCGCGACCGGAACGACCGGGACATTCGGGAACGCCTTGTAAAGCGCATAAATTCCGGGATGATACGGCCGATCCGAACCGGGCGGTGTGCGGGTTCCCTCGGGGAAGATTACGATCTGTCTACCGTCCTCAAGCGCACGTTCGGCACCCTTGATCATGTCTTTCAGGGCCGATGACCCAGCCGATCTGTCGACCGCAATCTGCCCGGACAGCAACAGAAACTGCCCCATCAACGGGATGCGGGTTAGTTCCTTTTTCAGGATATAGGCCGGGTCAGGCACAACCGTATGAAAGGTCAGGGTTTCCCACGCAGACTGATGCTTGGCAACAAGAATGCAGGGGCCTTGCGGCAGGTTTTCAAGGCCGCGAATACGCTTGTACATGCCGACAGTCGTGGCGAGCATTCCCTGTGTCATACGACACCACATATGGCCGACCCACTGATTGGGCTTGCGTCCAAACGGCATCAAGGGAGTGAGTACAATGCACAATGCTGCCGTACCGGCGAAAAACAACACGTTAAACAAAAACGCGCGCAGGGCTCTCATGCAGACAGATCCTTCAAACACTTCGTCAAAGGGTTTGTAACAGTTATGCGACACGAGTGAAACGCCGTATCTTCAGCCTGATTTCTGGGAAAGACGATTGGACGCCGAGTAATCCTGCTTTGGCGGCGTCGATGGCGTGGTCGGACCGTGCAGGCCCGCACGGTCCCCGTCCGGAAGAAATCCCAGAAGATAGTTCCGCAAGCTGGCAAACAGGAACTTGTTATATTCGCTTGCAATCAGATTGGCACTTCCCGGCCAGCGCCACCAGCTATCGACCTTGACGTTATCGGGGAAAACCGGGTGGGCGATGATATCGACATCGGGCATCAGGCTGCGAAATTCCAGAAGGGACCTCGGCATGTGATAATTTGCCGTCACGATACGCAGGCTTTTATAGCCTTCTTCATATACCCAAACCGCCGTTTCCAGCGCATTCCCGCGCGTGTTTTCGGCGACATGGCCAAGTACAACGCAGCATGACACCAGACGAGGGTCAGCTTTGCCCGCCGATAGAAGCTCGTCCACTTCGACCCCGCGATAAACCCCGGAAATAAACAGCTTTTTGGCAAGATGACGGGTCAGAAGACGACGGCCTTCCGAAAGGCGTTCACTGCCGCCGGTCAGAACGACGATGGCGTCAGTCTTGCGATCAGGTTCATCGATCTCGGTCGGAATGATGTCGACATACCAGATAAAGCCACCCGCCCAGACCAGCCCCAGCAGGATCAGGGTCGATAGCAAAAACCGGAACCGGCGAAAGCGTCGTCGGTGCTGAACGGAAAGGGGTGGCTTACTCATATGATTGGGCCTGACGGGACGCTGGCATGCGACAAGGCTCTCCTTTTGGGGACAAGGTCATGATCCGAAACGGTAAATGATCATGACGCTGCAGGCCGACTATACGGAGGAGTGAGGCAGGTTACAACATTCTGCGCAAGACACGCAGCACAGTTCTTTTGGCCGTCATCTGGGCGACACCGGCGACCACAAAGGGAATGGCAATGATAATGCTGATGAAAAGCGGGCTGAAAACCAGTGTCGGGATCGGCCATCCGGCGCGCAGACCAAGCCACGCGATTACCCCTGAAACAGGCAAGGCGATCAAAAGTCCGATCAATGCCCCGAAAAAAGCCAGCCGCAGGTTGTGGCGGGCAAACTGCCCCGCGATATAAGAATCCTGTGCGCCGATCAGATGCAGCAATTCAATGATCGTCCGATGAATGGAAAGACCTGATCGTGTGGCAAAAACAACGGACAGCATCGTTGCCCCGAACAATACGATAATCAGCGCAATCAGGGCCAGTTCGACCGAAAAGGCAACGTCGGCGATCCGTTCAATCCAGATGCGATGATCGTCCAGAACGGCCTCGGGCGCGATTTCGCCCAGCCTGCGTTCAAGTATGTCGAAATTAAACCCGGTTTCCGGGGTGATTTCGATAATGCGCGGGATTGGAAGCTCGCTGACAACCTCGTCCGGGCCAAGCCACGGTTCCAGAAGGGCCGACATGGTTTCGGGGCTGAGTTCCTCGATCCGGGAAATGCCGGGCATGTCGGCCAGTTGTTCGATGATATCGTCAACGGTTGCCTGCAAAGCGTCTTCGCGTTCTTCGGGGCCGCGATCCGCCATGCCGGTCGGTGGAACCTGTATCGAAAGGCTGCCTTCGATCTGACCGGACCATTTGCCAACACTGTCATGCAGGGCCGCCAGGCCAACGATCGAAAACGTCAGCAGGGCCACCATCAATGCGACGATGCTTGGCAAAAAGCGTGTCGATGAGTCGCTATCAAGCGGCAGGTGTGACGGTTGCGAACGAAAAGCCATGATCGATTTTGGGTCCTGTCTGAGCCAGTTGCCGTCGGTTTGGTCGGTTACGCGCTATGCGTGATGTCGTGCAGGGTGCCTGCTTCAAGCAGCCATTGATTATGGCCAAAGCGACGCACCAGTTGCCGGTTATGGGTTGCGATCAGCACCGTTGTGCCAAGTTTGTTCAGTTCTTCAAAAAGATATAACAGCCGCATCGCGATCCGGTCATCAACGTTACCCGTCGGCTCGTCGGCCAGAAGCAGGGCCGGGCGCCCGATAACAGCGCGCGCGATGGCAACGCGTTGCTGCTGTCCGCCCGAAAGCCGCGATGGCACGGCATTGATCTGATCACCAAGGCCGACCCATTCCAGAAGTTCGGTCACGTTCTTGCGGATCTGCAAATCCTCGACCCCGGCGACACGCAGCGGCAGGGCGACATTTTCAAAAGTCGTCAGATGATTGATCAGACGGAAATCCTGAAACACCACGCCGATCTTGCGGCGGATGGCGGGCAGTTCGTCACGCGGAATGCGGATATTGTCGCGGCCGAAAATATTAATCTCGCCGCGGGTCTGGCGCAGGGCAAGGTAAAGCAGGCGCATCAATGTCGATTTGCCGGCACCCGAAGCCCCGGTCAGGAAATGGAAGCTGCCACGATGCAGGGTAAAGTTCAGATCGCGCAGAATCTCCGGCCCGGATTCATAGCGAACACCGACATTCCTGAAACTTACGACTTCAGTCAAAACTTGCGCTCCATATCGCAGCACGACGTATCAGACCCGACATAACATGATAATGCGGGGGCCGGTTGAACAATTGCAAAAGTCCGATCTGACAGACCACCAAAGTGGGTATCATCGCAGATTGGCCGAAAATATGACGACTTAAACAGTTCTTCGGATGTCATCGAAGCACCATATATGCAATGCTGTGCCAACCAAATTCGGGCAGCTTCAGTTATCTGTGCTTAACAGTCTGTTAAATCGTCGCTATTTACATATAGTGTAGGTTCTGCCCTACACCGGCGAATTCGGGGGATCGCCGGAAATCATTCAGGTTATGGCCGTGCCCCGGGTTTCATGCCGCTGACATCGAGATGCCAGGTTTGCAATGATCATTACTTGCCCAGATTGTTCAAAAAAATACTCTGTGAAAACAGAGGCGATCGGCCCAAAGGGCAGAACCGTACGCTGCAAAAATTGCGGCAACAGCTGGCATCAGGACCCGCCGGGAATGAAAACCCCGTCGCCAGCGCAGGAAAACAAGCTGCCGCCGCCTTTCGATCAGGATGGCGCACTTGGTGCCGACTTCAATGCCGATCAGATGCCAGGTCAGATTGATCCCGGTTTTGAAGAAGCCGATAGAATCCCCGATCCGCCCCCGATCCCGGAGCAGCTGATTCGCAACAATCCGAAGCCGCCTGCGAAATCGAAAAAGGGTGTGGTTGGCTGGATTCTGTTCTTCCTGATCCTTGGCGGGATCGGCGCAGGTGGGTATTTCGCCAAAGATATCCTGATCAATCTGTGGCCGCCGATTGCCAAGGTTTATGACATGGTCGGGCTTGATGTCCCGCATGTTGGCGAAGGCCTTGATATTCGTGAATTGCCGCCGACTCGCGAAGAGGAAGACGGTGTTGACGTTCTTGTCGTGCGGGCCGAGATCGTCAATATCAGCGAAACCGACCGGGTTCTGCCCTATTTGCTGATCGAACTTCTTGATCCGCTTGATCGTGTGGTTCAGCGCAAAAAAGTGCCGCTGATCTATGACGAAAGTGCGGTTCAGGGTGGTGCGGAAATGCCGATGGAAGCACAGATGCTGCCGGTTGGCGAAACCATGACGGTCGAAACCAAAATCCGTCGTCCGAACCCGACAGCAACCCGCCTGCAGGTCACCTTCCTTGACCCGCGCGAGGCGGTCGAACCCTGACCGGTTTGACGTGAAAATGACAAGGGCAGCGATCCGTCACTGCCCTTTTTTTGTTTTGATGGGGTATCAGAACCGTTTAAGCAACCGGTCGATATATTCCTGTTCGATCATCGGGCGATCCGGGTCCCCGGAACGGCGGCGCAGTTCCTGCAGGATACGCCATGCCCGTTCAAGCGTGTCGACTTCGGGGATGACGGTGGTGCCATCCCCGCCGACAGGTCGACCGAGCGGATCACGGTTGCCCGAACCACGAAGTTCTTCAAGCATCGGCATCATCTGGCTAAGTCCTTCAAGGGCGCGGCTCAGTTCGCCAATACCGCGTTGCAGGGCCTCCATGGCCTGTCCTTGCTGTTGCATGGCCTCGTGGGCGCGGTTGCGGCCAAGGGCTTCTGCCGCGCGCTGCATGGCCTCGATGGCGGTTTCAATGCCACTGAGATTACCAAACTGGCCAAAGCCGGAATTATTGGTCAGGTTCTGGGCATCACCGGCAAGGTTTTGTTGTTCCTCGGCACGGTTGCCATTGCCGCCGGGATTGGTGGACGGATTGTCCCCCTGGTTCATCAGTTCCTGCTGCCGACGGGCAAGATCGCGGATGCCATCGAGCATTTCGCGAAGGGTCGATGTGATATCGGTTCCGCCGTCGCCCGATGTGACCTGCATGTTTTCAACCAGTTCACGTAACCGATCAATCAGGGCGCGCGCCTGATCGCGGGCACCGGCCCGCATCAGGGCATCGATCTGATCGATAATGCGCGAAAGGTCCTGCTGTTCAAGGATGGCGGCGGGGCCCTGTTGCTGGCTTTGCTGATTTTGCGGTGCTTCGCGGGCGAGGGCTGCCATATATTCGTTAAGGGCACGGCGATAATTTTCGATCAGTTCGGCGATTTCGGCTTCGGTGACATTCGGATCGGCGAGTGCTTCGAGCAGCCGTTCCTCGGCCTCCATCAGGTTGCGTTCGGCCATGCCATAGCTGCCGCGTTCGATTTCTTCGGCGATGTGCCATAGCAGCCCGGCGACTTCCTGATGGGTGTCGCGGTCGCGCAGATGGGCCGAAAGACGGGCTTCGGTGACCGACAGGGCAAGGAAAATACCGATATGGCCGTTAAATGCCTGCGGAGCATACAGCACGGGCAAAAGGGCATTGCGCATTTCAAGTGCCTTGTCGGGATAGCGCAGCAGGCCGCGCCGGATCGTGATTAGCTTTTTGGCAACCGGATGGGTGAATTCACGTTCCGGGAGCACGATGGATCGCATATCGCTTTCGCCGCGCTGCCCGGAATTGTCTTTTGACACCAGTTGCAGATTGACCGGAAGCCCGGCCCAGGGATGGGAAACGAGATCAAGGAAACGTGGCCCTTCGATCCGTGTGGGCATGGATGCGCTACCACCCTGACCATCGCGACCGGACATATCGATACGGATATTGTCGATCAAACCGAACTGTTCGGTGCCAATGCCATCGGTCGCGGGGGTGATGATCAGATCAAGATTGTTCATGCCGTAATCATCGGTCGCGACATAATCGAGACGAATATGATCGCGGCGGGTCACCGAGGGTGCGCTGACGAATGAAAGGGCGGGCGGTTTATCGGCCACCAGATTGACATTCAGTGTCAGCCGGTCATTGCCCCAGACCGAAATGCGCCATGGTCCGGCCTGATCAAGGGCGGTCGAAATGACATAGCTGTTGTCGCTGCTTTCCGATATGTCGCGTTCGCCGGTGGGGGTGTGCAAGGTCGGTTGCCAGATACTTCCGATGCTGCCGGCCAGTGTTGACCCGACGGGGACATCCACATTGATGACATTGGGATTCCCGGCGTTTGTATCCGCCGGTTGCTGCTGCGGCTGGTCGGTGCCATCGGCAAAACGCAGGACTCGCGGGATTTGCCCGGTATAGGCAGGCGGGGTAACCCATAATGTCGTGCTGAAATCAGCAGCGCCCAGCCGTTGCAGCGGGCTGAACGCCTTATAGAAGCGTTCCCCCATCCGGTCATGGGCGACAAACAGCCCGACGGTCAGCAGCAATACCGGCAAAACCACCAGCCCATAGCGATCAATGCGCGCCAGCGAGGGCAGGGGGCGGGGCAAATGCAGGTTATCAAGCATCGCCTCGTGGCGTTGCAGCTGCTTTTGCCATAGGTAGCTGGTTAGCGGGTCGTCGCCATCATCGATATGGTCTTCAAGGCTTTGCAGCGGATTGTTTTCAAGGCCATTTTCCTGTTCGATCCTTTGCAGGACAGCACGGCGATTGGGCCATGTGAAATGCCGCCACGGCAGGATGATGGCGACAAGCCCGGCAACCGACAGGATCGACAGCAAAATGATATGCCCGGTCGCGGGCAGTATTTCAAAGGTGCCGGTCAGGGTCAGCCCGGCAATCAGCATCACGATTGTCAAAGGCGGGATCAGCCGGGGCCACACCCGTTCCCACGACATGATCATCCGCGCCAGGCGCAGATGCCGTTCCAGTCGGGGATTGGGTGGTATGATCGACATATCGATTTCAGGCCCCTGCAATCGCCCCGTGTCCGGGACATGTGACGCCAGCGTGGTCCTATGAACAGATTTCAGACCTTAATCTAAGTTTGGGGCTTTGGCGGGGCGGGTCAAGTCAGGATCGCGAGTGAGCCAAAATAAAAGGCGGTCCGTGATGGGGCAGCTTTTGGCGGTATATAAAGTTTTTTCAAAAAAGTTCTTGATTTGTTCTTTTATTTATGGCATAAGAGCA
>CBIHMD010000001.1:0-18405 GCA_966210655.1 uncultured Thalassospira sp. | reverse complement strand
GCCAGTCGCATCATGTCACTGCCGACCTGATCGAAACTTTCGGCCGGTCCGGCAATCACAATCGGCAAATGGCGCGTGACTTCATCAAGGCCAAGCAAGGCAATGGTCACACCGATATCGCTAATCGTGTCGTCAACACCCACAATCAGGGCAACCGGCGCGTCTTCGTCGAAATTGCCGATATCGTGGGTATCGATGGCAAACGGGCTTTGCGCGGTCATGTTCTGCAACATCGGACCAAACTGGCGTTCGATACTGTTTGATGCCGTGACCGAACGCGGATCAAGCGATGGCAGAACACGCGACAAGGCCTGTCGTGCCGATGCACGCGTCGGATTTAGCGGACAATAGGCCGGGAACGCATCGGATATGGCCAGCTCCAGATAAACCGGCTGATCGGATGCCGGGGTATCTTCCAGCGGACAGAACACCAGAAAACCATGGCTGTTACGTGCCGGATTAAGTGCCGAAAACATCGGATCGTTGACGAACGCATTGGTGACATCCGGGCGCGATTGGCGGGTCCAGCGATCATCGATACGGACTACTTCCCCGCCAACACGCAACGTGACACTTTCAACCGCACGGTCCGGGTCGAGCATCCAGCCTGAAACCAGAATACCGCTGCCTTCAATCACCAGTGAAAAGTCGATGCCGATCCGCACCGGCCGATCCAGTTCGGAAACCGTATCGCGCCCGTCAAAGCGATGGGCCGCCATGCGGATCTGTTCCAGGATGTTATCGGGTGCCTTCACCCGATCCAGAACAGACCGGATATGGGCCGGTACATCGGGCAATGCGACCAGCACACGCTGCTGATAAACCTCGATTGAGAACCAGCCATCACGCCCCCGGAAGTAAACACGTTGCAGCTTGTTCGGATTGATCCGGGTATCGCCGGTCATAAGCCCGGTAACGCCCGTGGCATGTTCACCAAGATCATCACGCATGAACTCGGCACTGGTCAGTTCGGCAAGAACCGGGCCTTCGTCAATCGCGATCACGCGGGTGCGTCCGGTCGGGAAATTGCTCGACCAGCCCTGAATGTAAATATCGCCTTCTTCAAGGCCGCCCAGAACCTCGATAAAACCGTTGCTACGTGCAGCAATCCGAACAAGGGCAGCCACAGTACGCAAACGCTTCTTGTTCGGGTTGCCGGCCAGCAGTGCCTCGATAACGCCGTCGATCACGGTGGCGAATGCCGACCCGGATTGCTCGGCCACGGCAGACAGAATGGATTCAAGCCCTTGCGAGCGGCTTTCTATCCGGTATTCACCGGGTTGGCCCGGTGCCTTGAACAGGGCCGTTTTCAAACGGCGTTGCGATACATTCTGCATCGGTAGAAGTGCAACAAAACCATAAGCCGCTTCGGGCGGGCCATCGGCACGGCGCCAGCTGATGATTGATGCCTGAACCTTGGCATCGGATTGACCGTTCAGGAATACATCAATTGTCGCCGGCATCGCAGCCCCGACACCCGCCATAAGCGCAAGCCCGTCATCGACCAAAGCGGCCACAACGGTCCTGCCGTCCAGCGGCATTCCAGACGGTTCAGTCATGCCCTGCCCTCCTTGTCATTTCTTGTGATTGTGAATTGAAAAACAGCTCGCCCCTGTCAGACGACAAAGTCATTCCAAACGAAGGTGCTGAAAATTCCGGGCTGTTAGCCATATCGTTGAGATAACGGCCATAATCGCTTGCGGCACTGAAACCGGCACTGCAGGTCAAGGCATCGCGATCAATCCAACCCAAACGCCACGCTGTTTCTTCCGGACTGCCGATTTTAAGGCCCTGACGTTCCTCCACGGAATAAACGAACTGTGCGGCTTGCAACAGACTTGCCGGTGTGCCGGTATCAAGCCACGCACAGCCACGGCCAAGCATTTCGACCGTCAGTTCACGGTCCTCAAGATAGCTGCGGTTAAGATCGGTAATCTCGAGCTCACCGCGCGCGGACGGCACAAGATCTGCAACACGGTCAGGGGCAGTTGCATCGAAGAAATAAAGCCCGGTCACCGCCAGATTGGATGGCGGATTGGATGGCTTTTCAATAATATCAAGCGGTTGCCCGTCAGGATCGAATGCCATCACGCCATAGCGTTCCGGATCGCGCACGGCATGAACAAACACCGTCGCCCCGCTGTGACGTTTGGCTGCCCCGCGCAACCGTTCACCCAAACTGTCGCCATGGAAAAGGTTGTCGCCAAGGATCAACGCACAGGGTTCGTCATTCAGGAATTCCCGCCCGATCAGTAATGCTTCGGCGATACCGTTCGGTGCATCCTGTTCGGCATAGGTCAGATTGATGCCAAACTGTTTACCATCCCCAAGCAAACCAACAAACGCATCGGTCTGTCCCTTGGCTGTGATGATCAGGATATCCCTGATACCGGCCAGCATCAGGGTACTGAGCGGATAGAAAACCATCGGCTTGTCCCATACCGGCAAAAGCTGCTTGCTGGTCGCATGGGTAATCGGCCACAGACGCGAACCGGTGCCCCCGGCAAGAATGATGCCCTTCATGCGACCCTCCTGCGCCGGATACCGGCATGACGAATGGTGTGAGAAATACCGTCCTGCCAATGCTGACAAGGCAGATCGAGGGTTTCATCGATTTTCTGGCAATCAAGAACCGCATAGACCGGACGCGGGGCGATATCCTGCTGATCGGTCGCACTGCTTGCCCTGATCAGGCTGACATCGGCATCCAGTTCACGGGCAATCACATGGGCGATCTCGAACGGGCTTGCCGATCCCTTGCCAACCGCGTGATATATTCCGCCCGACACATCTTTGCCATCAAGTACAGCCCTGCAAATCGCGGCTATCTGACCAGCAAGCGCATGTGCTGATGTTGGTGATCCGAACCGGTCGGCGATGGCCCTGATCCGTTCACCATTGGCAAGCTTGCGCGCAAAGGCATGAACAAAACTTGGTCGTTGATTACCGTGCAGCCACGCGGTTCTCAGAACAATGGTTGCCGGTGACGCCATCAAAGCAGCACGTTCACCGGCCCGCTTCGTCGCACCGTACCAGTTGATCGGACCGGGTTCATCATCCTCGTGATAAGCGCGCCCCGCCTGACCGGAAAAGACAAAATCGGTCGAAATCTGGATCAGGCGGATGTCTAGCTTGCTGGCGATTTCGGCCAGAACGGCCGGAACATCGGCATTGATCTGGCGTGCTTCACTGCGTTTGGTTTCTGCGGCATCTACATCGGTAAAAGCCGCCGCATTGACAATCATCCCCGGCGGAGTTGTCGCCAACAGGCGCGAAATTCCGTTCAGATTGCCCAGATCGATTTCTGAACGAACCGGGGCCCAGAACGGAATGCCAAGGTCGCGCAATTGCGCCTTACATTCCTGCCCCAGACGGCCTGATCCGCCCAGCAACAGGACATAACGCCGTGCGGCAAGTTCGGACAAAACGGGATGGGTGATGAGTGCCATAATGCCCTGCCTCACCACACCATCGCGCCGATGGAAATCCCGACGGTCACACCAATCAGGCAGGACAGAACCAGAAGCGGTGTTTTCAGGTCGTTGCGATGCTGCTCGGTAAGCGCGGAAAGCCGTTCGTCGAAGCCGCCAAGTGACTTATCGAAGCGGACAAGGAAAACTTCGAGTTCCTCGACACGACGGGTCAGTTCATCCTGCCCGGTACGCACCAGCTTCACACCGGCCTCGATCCCATCATCGGCTGATGCCAGCTCATCCATGCGCTTGGACGCATCGACAAGGCGCTTGGCGGCTTCACGCTGTCCGTTTTGCAGGATGTGCTGGGCCGCCAGCAAACGATCAAGCCGGTCCAGAATTTTGCTGAGCGGCGCATTAACCGCTGACTGCGCATGCTGTTCACTTTGCGACGGAATGCGCAATTCGATCTGATCACCGGTTTCCGGTGTAATCGCAAAAACGGTAACATTTTCAACGCTGGCTAACGCTGCTTCGGGTAGCTCTGCCTCGAACGCATGGGCACCATCGCCAATACCGTTGCGGCGCAAGTCAACACGCTCGTTTTCGGCTTTCATGCGCAGCAGGGTATGCCCGTTCAGACGCACGATAACCTCAATGCGCGCATCCGGACGTTCCGGGGACCACACCCAGCCAAACAGACGTTCGCGGTCAATCGCGTCAACGCGACCCTCGATGGTCGGGATAGCCTGCTCGGCATCGGCCTTCGCCGCGTCATTGGCAACCGGTTTTGCAGACGTTGTCTCTGTCAGGTCTTTCTGGGCAATCGCCATGAATGCCTCCTTTTATCTGTGTCAGGCCGCGACGAAATCGGGACGGATCATCTTGCGAAACAGCACAAGGTGCTTTTGCGCGACATCGTCGATACCGGCTGGCGGGCGCACATGGCCCGACAGCTTCTTCCAGAGTTTCGGATTGGTGGCGCAGTCCTTCATCACGCGGGCCAGATCGGCCGGATCATCGGCACGCACATGAATGCCGTCATGCCCGTCACGCACCATTTCAGCCATGCCGCCAATGCCACTGGTGATGACGGGGCGGCCATGCTGGAAGGCTTCCTGAATGACCAGCGGGGCATTTTCCCACCAGATTGACGGGACAACGACCCAGTCGACGCGCGCCATCAGTTCCGGAATATCGGCCCGTTCATAGGCCCCCATCCGGTGTACTTTCGTGCCCGTCGCGTCGAAAAGACCATCGATCTTTTCATTAAAGGCAACCGTCTGGAACGGCGCGCCACCATGAACACGCAGTTCGAAATCGACATCATCAGCCGTCAGTTTCTGACTGGCTTCAAGCAGCACATCCGCCCCTTTCCAGGGGTTCAGATTGCCGAAGTAACCGAATATATTGGGCATGCCCGTACCCAGATCACGTTTTGGCGCGGCAGGAACCGGCGGACGGCCATTGTGCATGACCTCGATCTTTGCCGGGTCAATTCCCCAATCGACATATCGGTCACGCAGAAATGCACTGGGCGACAGGAACCGGTCGACAACACGCAGATGATTGCGCAGGTTGACCGAGCGCATCGAAAAA
Source organism: uncultured Thalassospira sp. (assembly GCA_966210655.1). Lineage (GTDB taxonomy): Bacteria > Pseudomonadota > Alphaproteobacteria > Rhodospirillales > Thalassospiraceae > Thalassospira. The sequence continues at coordinate 13,393 of CBIHMD010000001.1, read as the reverse complement.
CGATCTGGCGCGATACCATCCAGACCACAACGCTTACCGATCCGGTCCGCTTCCAGATAACGCTGCCGAGTGCCGCGATGGACCATCAGCCCGTCATTGGGACAGATCGGATAATAGTCGTGCAACGTCATAACGATCTGGCAATGCGGCAGGACGCGCCGGATCAGCATCGGCAGCTCGATCCCCCAAAGCACCAGATGATGGATATGCACCACATCCGGATCCCAGGTTTTCAGAAGCTCGGTAAAGTTTGGCGCGACGGCATAAAGATCGGTCTGCGACATGTTGAACCGGTCGAAATGTCCGGCCCAGAAAAGCATTTCATCGCCGGAATCATTAATCGCCTGAAAGCTGGTTCCCGGACGGCGTTCACGATGGATATCATTGGTCGCGCCAACGAAAATGGCTTCGCACCCTGCCCGCTTATAGGCATTAAACAGATCGTGGGCGAAAATCTCGGTCCCGCCGGGATGCAGGTCAGGATGATTATGCGCCAGAACCATAATACGGGGGTTCATGCGTTCCTCCGCGGTTTTTCCGCAACCAGAAAGTCCTGATAATGATCAGACTGATCGCCGTGCCAGGTACCGAAACTTTTTGTCATCAGGCTAAATCCGGCAGCGCGCATTGCACCGTCGATAAAGCCATCGTCAAAACCGACAGCTGCCATCGGGTTTTCACCCTTGAGGTGCCAGCATGGCTGATTTTCAAGTTTTTCCAGGCTGGTCAAACGCGGATCGCAACCGGGCTTTGACAGTTCTTCTGGATCGCGAATAATGAATGCCGTCAAAAACAGCTTTCCTCCCGGGCGCAGCACGCGGAACACCTCGGCGCAATAGATTTCGATTTCTTCAGGCGGCAAGTGGGTCGCCACCGAGATCATTGCTGTGAAATCGAATACACCGTCCTGAAAAGGCAACCGCATGCCACGCCCGCCGATGGACCCTTCGGGGTTATACAGCGCGTTTTTGACATCCTGTGTCTGGAATCCAAAATTGGAATAAACCGGCGAGATTGTCCGTTTGCACCACTCGATACCGTTCGCAACCGGGTCAATGCCTTCGTAAATCGCATTGGCCGCATCAAGATACTGGGTCAATGGCACCGCCATCCGGCCAATGCCACACCCGATATCAAGCACATCGTGATCCGGCATCAACCCGGCACGGCGGACAAAGTGCCCGAGAAATTCGGCACCGATAGCACGATAGTCGCCATCACCGACAAAAACGGCTTCTTCGGGCGGAACCGGCAGAAAACGATTGGCGATGATCTGCTGGCAAAGCCAGTCGAGATTCTGTTCACCTTTGGCGTCCAGTACCGGTTCATCGTGATTTGAAAATGCCAGAACCTGGCTCATGCCTCTTCTCCCTGATCGTCATCATCCGAAACGCGGTTTTGCGGCCGGTTCTGTGGAACATCGTTTTCATGGAAATCTTCGAGCATGTCGCGCCAGCGCGAGGTATGAAGCCACGCATTGTATTGTGTCGCCACGCCGAGCATGTAATCGGTGTGGGTCGAAATCGACTTGCGTTCAAAATGGTAAAGGCTGGCGTCGGGGATATATTTGATATCGAAATCGGCCTTGCGGATTTTGAGGCACAGATCACTGTCCTCGTAATCGCCGATCACGTAATCCTCGGTAAAGCCACCGACGTCATTGAACGCACCACGATGCAACACCATGCAAGCACCAGTGATCCCCGGAACGGAACGTTCGACATTGGCATCAGGGAACTGTTCGGGAAGTCCCTTGTAGAAATGATGATTAAGCCATTGCCCGCGTTCATTTTTGGCAAAATACATTCCCGCGTGCTGTAACGAACCGTCTTCAAACAAAAGCTTAGGCCCCACTGCGGCAACTTCCTGCTGACCACCCATTTTCGATGCCAGAAATTCCAGCCAGCCGATCTGGTGGGGAATGACATCGGAATTCAGCATTGCAATCAGGTCCGCGCGGGCATGTTCCGCCCCGGAATTGCAGGCGCGCGCATAACCACCGTTACGGCTCATGATGACCAGACGCATCGGCATGTCGTAAAGCAGATGCAACCCGCGCAACAGATGCTCGCATTCTTCGGCCTGTTCCGGGGAATCAAGCACATAGATCACGTCGCAATATTGCGAAATCCAGGGGTCACACGCCAAGGCACCGACCTGCGCGCGCAGGAAATCCAGCACGCGATAAAGCGGCACAACAATGGAAACCGCGGGTTCTTTGCGCGGTTCGCCAAATTCGATGGTTCGATCAATCTTGGCTGCGGCCAGCAATTTCTGCTGCAAATCACCAATGACCGGTGACAGGCAGTTTTCAATAATTTCATCGGTCAGATGTTGCGGCGGAACCGCGCGCAGGATGCGGGCGCGCGCCTCGGCGGGATCAATCGGTTGTGCGGTCGGCACCATCAGATGACGGCTGCCCGACGTCAGCCGCATCAAACTGCGCGGCTGCAGGATCGGGACCTGACTTTGAATTTCCCGATAGAATCCGACAAAGCCGGTTGCCGAAACGGTACGATCATCATCCATGACATTGCCGGCGTACCGATAAAACCCTTCACCAAACGGATGTGCCGTTCCCTTGCTGTCAAGAATATCTATCCCGGCAATCATTTCAGCCGGATCGCGATACCAACCGCCAATCAGGGTGCCGCGTGCCGTGGTTACGGCAAGATCAACTTCGCCACTAGGCAATCCGCCGCCGCCGGTTACCCGCTGGCTTGAAAGCGGGCAACGCAACTGGAATTCAAGGGCGGCCTTACGGGCCTTGGTATCGCCGCGTGCCATCGCGCCAATGATATATTCGCGCAGATCGGCATCGGATTTGCCGCGCGCCAGCCACCATCGCGACAACGAGGGCAAAACTGGCGTCGCCGCCAGATGGCGAATGGCCAGCGCGCGTCCGCCGGTCACGACGAGATAGGCACCGTTCTCGGTGCCGTCGCGATCAGCGATCATGTAGGTCTGCTTTTTGGCCTGCGGACCTTCGCTGCTTTCATGCGGTTGAAGGGCCAAGCGACGGAAACCAAAGGAGGAAACGATATAAACCGCTTCGATATCGCCGAATGCCACCGGCAGCCCGGCCGAAATCAGAATTTGCTGATCGGACAGTTTCGCGACCGCTTTGGCGCGCTGGGGCGTATCGACAATTTCCGAAACCAGTTTATTGAGGAAAATCGTATAGCTTTTGCTGCGCCGGGTACGGAACATGCTGGCCCATGCACCAAGCATCGCAGACATCAGGGACAAACGACCAGACGGCGTCACATCTTCCAGCACCATACCGGCACTGGCGAATTCGAAGTCCCCTTCGGGATCGATGGTTATTTCGTCTTTGCGGCCAAGTGTTCCGGCCTCGGCGAGAAACGATACGGGTTCGTCCTTTGGCCGACGGATAACGCGCAGCAACCGGGTACCTCCACCGCTCAACGGCAACCGCAAAGTGGCCTGCGGCGAGATTGCCTTGCCTTCGGTGGTTTCAAGTTTAGGGACCGCCCACAAACGGGTCGGCGTGTCCCAGATCAAAAGCAGGGTATCCTGATTAAGCAGGCAAACTTCCGGCGCATCACCGGTCGTCCGCACAGCATCGGACGAGGCAAATTCAAGCATGGCGATTTTTCACTTCACAAGAAGATCAGGGTGACGCCCGCAACCGGAGTTGCGGACGCCAGCGCTCGGATTACTGGACGCTGAAGAAGCTGTCCGGATTGTCCTGGACGTCTTCTGCATCGACATTGTTCAGGGTGATGGAATCCCCGTTGCCAAGGTCGATAACAGTATTGGCACCATCCTGCGTTGCACGCGCAGCAACATCGTCGGCACTTTCGATGCCGGTGTCGTTGATGTTGTTGCTAATGGAAAGCAGGTCTTCGCCAACCGTGAAGTCGAGCACGACGTCATTGCCGCCGCCGCCGGTGAAGACAAAGGTATCGCTACCCGAGCCACCGATCATCAGATCGTCACCAGCACCGCCGTCAAGGACATCGTCCCCTGCGCCGCCAAGCATCAGATCATTACCGTCACCGCCCTGGAGAACATCGTTACCAGAACCGCCCAGCATCTGGTCGTCGCCGTCGCCACCAAGCATGATGTCATCACCGGACCCGCCGATCATGAGATCATCGCCAGCACCGCCGTCGAGGACATCATTATCCGAACCGCCAAGCATGGTGTCGTTATCGGCACCACCAGACAGCACGTCTTCCCCGGAGCCACCCATCAACAGGTCGCTGCCGGAATCACCACTCAGTACATCGTCACCCGATCCACCGAACAGAAGATCATCACCTTCGCCACCAAGTGCAACGTCGTTGCCTGCGCCGCCGAACAGGACGTCGTCGCCCTCTTCGCCGAACAGAACATCGTCATTACCTTGTCCGAAGATTGTATCGTCACCGCCACGTCCAAAAATCACGTCGCTGAAACGAGACCCTAGAAGCGCATCATCAAAGGCGCCGCCTTCGAGAGTTGCCATGGAATCCTCCTTCGTGTCCCAACATTATTGACATCGCGGGGGTTATCCCCTCACGAGAGGCTGGCCGTTCCCTCAAGGCGCTAGAGGCCCCCTGAGATCGGCCACACAGCAACCCTATATTCTTATCTTTTCCCTTAGGAAGATATTCTCGTGTTTTTATTGTGTCAACATTATGGATTAAGGCAATAATTACATTATATATTCTTATTTATTCCACAAGTATCCGATTTTTATTTTGATTATTTTTAGTTTTATTTTCGAACAATACTTGAAAAGAAAAAGCCGCAGACCTTTCAATCCGCGGCTTTCGCGCCTGCAGCATTTCTGAAAATCAGTCCTCGCGGAACGCTTTGCTCATGCTTTCGGTGATCGGATCGACCAGATAGTCAATCGCCTTTCTGGGCGATTTCAGAATCAGAATATCTGCTGGCATACCCGGTCTAATTTCGATGTCATCACGTTCTGCCAACTCGCCAGGGTCAATTGCGGCCCGAACGATGTAATAGGAAGAATCGCGTTGCTCATCGACCGTCTGGTCTGCTGCGACATATTTAACCTCGCCATCAAGTGGCGCAAGGCGACGTTGACTGTATGCCGTCAACTTGATTTGCGCCTTTGATCCAACATGAACAGAATCAATATCCTGACGATTGATCATTGCTTCGATCAAAAGCGGCTCGTCTTCAGGGATAATATCCATGATCGGCTCTGCAGGGCTGATCACCCCCCCTTGAGTGCGGACTTGGATGTTGCCAACGATACCCGCCTGTGGTGCTTTCACTTCCAACCGATTAAGAACATCCTCACTGGCCCGGATACGCTGGTTGACATCATTAAGAGCAAGCTGCGCTTCCTGAATTTCGGTTGCGATATCGCTTTGCCACTCCATTTCGATTGACGCCAAATTGATTTCGGCTTCCGCCATTTGCTGCTCAGCAGCAGCTTTTTGAGCTTTGAACTCGCCCATATCACCGACAATATCTGACCAACTGTTTTCTATTTCCACCAATTGGGTGCGTGTAGCAAAACCCTTTTCAGCGAGCATCCGAATACCATTCAACTGTTCGGCCACCAGCTCCTCCTGCCTCGTACGAGCCTTTATCTGTGAATCAAGTGCTCTTGCTTCAGCTTCAAACTGTTCAATTTGCTTCGCTTGCGCATCTCGTTTGGCATCATAAACTTCGTTGCGTTTATTAAAGAGCAGTTTCTCGTCATCCAGAATATTCGCAACATAATCTTGGTTAGAACTCAACAGTTGCGGAGGAAATTCTATTTTAGCTTCCGCTTTTTGCTCAGCACGCAAACGAGCAAGTTTTGCACGCAAACCGTACCGTTCGCCCTGTAACTGTCCCAGCTCGGATTCACTACGAGTTCCATCCAGCAGCATAAGCACCTGACCTTCACGAACTCGCTCCCCTTCCTCGACCAGCAGTTTTTTCAAAATACCGCCCTCGAAATGGTTCACAACCTTTTTACGGGAATCGACAATCACTGACCCTGATGCCACAGCAGCACTGTCGAGTTCAGCCGTAAAAGCCCAGGAAAAGAACCCGCCAAACCCGACAGCAATAACGATGATACCCGCCATAATCGGCTTGCGCAGGCTTTGGCGCGATGCAGTCCTTTCTTCATCAAGAACCTGATACCATGCTGGTTGCGGGTCCTCTGGAACCATGACCTCGCCGCGATCATCGACATTGATTACACGGTTCATGCCGCACCCCCGTTTTGCTGATTGCGTTTGATCGACGGCAGGCTTTTGATGTCATGATCATCCTGCGTCATAGAACGGATCACGTCGGTGCGCTCACCAAATTGCTTGACCCGGCCATCCTGCATAACAAGCAGCTTATGGGCGTATTGCATGATGCTTTGCCGATGCGCGATCAGTACCACCATCGCCCCCGCATCCGCAGCCTGACGCACGGCCCGGATGAGGGACGCCTCGCCTTCGGCATCAAGATTGGCATTGGGTTCATCCAGCACCAGAAGACGCGGCCAGCCATACAATGCGCGCGCAAGCGCAATGCGCTGTTGTTGCCCGCCAGACAATGTATGCCGCCCGGCCCCGATAGGGGTGTCATAGCCCAGTGGCAAACGACCGATCATTTCATGCACACCGGCCGCACGGGCAGCATCAATCACCTTGCGCGGATTTGCTTCACGCATGCGGCCAATATTATCCCGGATCGTTCCGTTCAGAAGCGAAACGGACTGGGGCAGATAGCCAACCATATTGCCAAATGACCCACGCTCCCAAAGATAGGTGCTGTGCCCGTCAAGGAACACACCGCCCGCCGTCGGCTTTGCAGCCCCGACCAAAACACGGGACAAGGTTGACTTACCGGCGGCAGACGGCCCGACCACCCCCAGAATCTCGCCCGGGTTAAGGTCAAAATTCACACCGCGCAACACCGGAACATTCGATCCCGGCACGGCATAAACCAGATTATCGACGACAAGCGGACCTTCGGATCGCGGAGTTGGTTCGATCTCGCGTTCGGACTGACGTTCTTCAAGGATGTTTCGAATGCGTTTCCATGACGAAAGGGCAGAAACCCATGCCCGCCAATCGCGCGTGACATTATCGAACGGCAACAGAAGACGCCCCATAATGACCGTCCCGCCAATCATTGCACCAGGTGTCGTTTCGCCTAAAATGACAAGATACGCCCCCATCGCAAGCACACAAATCTGCATGCCGAAACGGGCGGAACGCGAGACAGAATACATGCCCTTGCTTCGCGCGTTGCCAATATCGAGTAACTCGCCGGCATGGACTTGCGACTGGCGCCAACGCATGGCAAGAGCCGGCAACATGCCCATTGCCTCGATCGCTTCGGCATTTGACACGGTTGACCCGATATCGCCGATATTGCGCAAATTGGCGTCCGAGCCCTCCTTGGTGATCTGGCGTACCAGCAAATCCCCCAACAGGCTAAGCCCGATCAGGATCAGAACGGCCACAAGACCGGCAATCCCGTAATACGGATGCAGGGCAAACATCACACCGAGGAAAATGGGCGACCAGATTGCTTCAAGCGGCGCACCAATGGTGTTGCCATTGATGAAATTGCGCAGATCGGACAGATCGCGCAGAACCTGCGTCCCCTGTACCGACCCTTTTTCAAGCGCCACACTCATTGCGGCCGAGATGGCCGGCAGGTTCAGGCGGCGCAACAATGATTTGGCCATTTCCTGAAAGATCAGGGCCCGAATGAAATCAAGGATGCCGTATAGAACGATGGCACCGACCGCAATTGCCAGCAGCAATTTCAGCGTATCGGTACTTTGACTGTTAATCACGCGGTCATGCACCTGAAGCATGAAAAGCGGTACGGTCAGTTGCAGAACATTGATAAAGCCACTCAGGACCCCGGCCCATCCAAGGCCACGAACGAAAGTGTATCTCGCCTCGCGGATGACGGACTTCGCATCCAGCGATGGTCTGACAGCTTTGCTTTCTGCGGTTTTTGGCGTGTTTTTACGACCAAAATGCATTGATTTTCATCCAATCAGCCAAAAGTCATAGTTTTTCCGCAATCTAATCACATAGTTGCGATGTCATGATGATCTACAATAAAATCAAATATGTCGATCTCATGTTCATGATCTGACAATGTAAAAACAGAAGAATACGAAGTAATTTGAAAATAAAAATACTTTGAAATTACTTCGAAATTACGAGCAAACTGAGGGAAGAATTGGGCGTGCGGAAAAATCGTTCAAGAGCAACGTCCTGTTATCTTCCCCACACGAAAGACCTGCTGTGGTCGAAAGACCTTGGCATCAACTCTCGCTTGGGACCAGATAACGGATCAAACAACATGACCGTCACTCATCTTGAACTTGCAAATACCGTCGAGCGTATTTATCGGCGCTTTGCTGATCTGCTTCGTGTGGATCTTATTCGACTCGGCAAAGATGATATCAGCCCCGCACAAGTCGCGTTGCTGTTTACCATCGGAGACGATGAACTTTCGGTCCGGGATCTTCTTGATCGCGGCCATTACATGGGATCGAATGCATCCTATAATCTGAAGCAATTGGCTGAATCGGGCTATGTCGAACGCCATGTGATGGCCCGTGACCGACGGTCTGCCAGAATCAAACTGACGCGCAAGGGGCATGACCTGTGTGAATCCCTGCATGAATTCCATGAGGAATATCACAACGCACTGACCAACGACCTGCAAGACCAGCAGGAAATGGAAACAGCACTTCGCACCTTGCGACGCATGGAGGAATTCTGGACACAGACCCTTCGCTATGGCGGCGTGCCGGTGACAAGTGCCGTTATGACACAAGAGCTTCGCAGTCGCCGATGAAAATTGTCTTTGTCCACCGCCATGGACCGGGACAATTTGTTCACTTGGCCTGTCATCTGGCGAATGCCGGATGGCAGGTTTCCTTCCTTTGCGAAGCGATGAACGTACAACTTCCCGGCATTCGTGTCCTGCGTCAGCGGGTAACTCCGCCCCCGCCAGCCACCCCTTTCCCGCAATATCACCATCAAATCGGCATGCAGGCCGCCACAACACTGGATTCACTTGTGGCGCAGGAAGGCCCACCCGATATCGTTTACGGACATATCGGATGGGGAAGCATGATGTTTGTGCGTGATGTTCTGCGCAAGACGCCATTGATCGGCTATTGCGAGCATTATTATCATGCCGAGGGCCGTGATGTCGGCTTTGATCCGACCGAAACAGTCACATTAACCAAGAGGACCCAGCTTCGGCTGCGCAACAACGCACAGCTTTCAAGTCTGGAAACCATTGATGCCGGGATCAGCCCGACGGCTTGGCAAAAGGCTGCCTTCCCGCAAAGTTTTCACAACAAGATCGGTATTTGTCATGATGGCATCGATATCCATCGTTGCCGCCCCGATGACAAGGTCGAACTTACCCTGCCCGATGGTCGCGTGCTGCGGCACGGTGATCCGGTGATTACCTATGTTGCGCGCGATCTTGAACCCTATCGCGGGTTCCCGCAATTCATGCGGGCCGCGGCAAAACTGTCCCGCCAAAACCCCGAAGCAACTTTTGTCGTGGCCGGCGGTGACGGCGTCAGTTACGGATCGCCCCGCAGTGACGGAAAGAAATGGCGTGATGCTATGATGGATGAAACAGGCATGGACCCGTCCCGAATTGTCTTTCTTGGACAAATTCCGCATGACCAGCTTGTCCGCCTGTTCCAGATCAGTTCAGCCCACGTTTATCTGACATATCCGTTTGTTTTATCATGGTCGGTGCTTGAAGCCATGGCATGCGGAACACCTGTAATCGCATCAGATACCGGACCGTGCCGGGATATCATTCGTCATGGCAAGAACGGATTGATGTGCGGGTTCTGGGATGAAGATCAGCTTGTTGCGACAATGGCCGAAGCATTGGCGCATCCTGAACGGTTGCGCGATATTCGCCAACTCGCACGCCGGACAATCACTCAAAACTTTGCCCTGCAACAATGCCTTGAAAAACAAACCGGCCTCATCGAAAGGCTGGCGAAGCGATGATCAGGTTTCGGAAATCCCGCAACGCATGAAATGGCGCGGGCCTGTATCGCTGGAATGTTCCGGCATCCGGCGATAAAGCCCGTATCCGGTAACGCCTGTTTTACCGGTGGCAATAATCAACCACAGAAAACCGGCTTCCTCGGCACGTGAAAGATCGGTTTTCGATGGCTGTAAATCGCCATTGGGGTGCGAGTGATAGCATCCGGCAATCACCTCGCCGCGATCACGGACCGAACGATGCGTTGCGATCAGGGTTTGCGGATCGATTTCAAACGTTTTCTCTGGATCGGCAGCAATATTGCTGGAAACAACAAATCGGGTAATTGAGATCGGGTCGTCAGCATTGGCGATCAAAAGCCCGCAGCATTCCTTGGGCCAGGCATTGCTTGCCAGACCTGAAAGCGCGTCGCACAAAGACCGTGGCAACGTAACAGCATATCGGGTACCGGTCATCTAACCACCTTGCAGCAAACGATCTATTGCGGCTCCACCAGCAGGATTTGTCCAAGGATCGTGCCATCCCGCAGGGAAACAACAACCAGACGGCTGCCCTGACGGCCTTCAAGACGCACGGTTGCCTCGCCTCCCTGCCGGGAAAAATCAACCAGCGTTTCACCCGGTGCCAGATCAATATTGATTGTTCCGAATGGTGCCAGCTGGGCAACCGGTTTGGAATCGAAGCCGGACGATGCGTCAACCTGCCCGGCAACCGGTGCAGATGGCATTGCGCCATCGGTTGCAATGACACCATCTTCCTGACGCGACACCCCATAAACCACAAGCGCGACGCCCGCGACGATCAGCACTCCCATAAAAGCGACCAGAATCTTGATAACGCGCATCACATTTCCGATTGATAAGTTGATCAACAGCCCGGTCTTGCGCCACGCTGTCATTACAGCATGCCAGACAGGACAACATTGAAGGCCATACCGGCAAGAAACACCAATTGCAAGTTTGCAAAGCGGGATTGCATTTCATCGTCAAGCGATTAAAACCGCCCTGCAACAGATATTATCGGCCCAAATGGCCCAGAACAGCAGCAGATGTGATCATGGATAGCGGCCTTAACGCGGAACATCTTGAATATATTGCCCTGCCCTCGGATGAAGGTGCACGGCTCGACAAGGTTCTGGCAATCGCATGGCCCGAGCAATCCCGGTCACGCATCAAAAGCCTGATCGAGGATGGACATCTGCTGCTGAATGGCAATCCGGTTGCCAAGATGTCGCACAAGGTCAAATCCGGCGACCGGTTTGCGTTGGAAATTCCACCCGCCGTTGCCGCCGACCCGCTGGCCGAGGAAATTGCCCTTGATATTATGTTTGAAGATAATGACCTGCTGGTGATCAACAAACCTGCCGGAATGGTGGTTCACCCCGCAGCGGGCAATGAAAGCGGTACACTGGTCAATGCATTGCTGGCCCATTGCGGCGACAGCCTTTCGGGAATTGGCGGGGTAAAGCGCCCCGGCATCGTACATCGGCTCGATAAAGACACCAGTGGAGCCATGGTGGTTGCCAAGAACGACGCAACCCATCGGGCACTCTCGACCCTGTTTTCCGAGGATAAGGAAAATATCGAACGCGCCTATATCGCCGTGGTTTGGGGCGTCCCGCGACAAAGCGAAGGCGAGATCGAAGGCAATATTGGCCGGAGCCCGCGCAACCGAAAAAAGATGGCTGTACTGCGAAATGGCGGAAAACCGGCACTCACCAGATACAAAGTTTTGGCAAAACGTGACGACTCGTTGGCGTCACTTGTCGAGTGCCGCCTGGCGACCGGTCGAACCCATCAAATTCGCGTTCATATGACCCACATCGGTCACTCACTTATTTGTGATCCTGTCTATGGTCGAAGCAAACTTACCCAGAAGTTCAACCCGCAGGTGCATGAAGTTCTCAACAGCTTTCACAAGCAGGCGCTACATGCCAGAACACTGGGATTTTTGCACCCAAAAACAGGCGATTACGTCCTGTGCAAAGCGCCTCTCCCGGACGACCTACAAGAACTCATTACCTGCCTGAACCTACCCGTTGGGATAGTATAACCTAACCTTTCTGGTCGAAAATCTATTGACGCCTTCTAATACCCACGTATACCCTGACTAAGGTGCTAGGGGATAAACCGCACCTTATACGAAGCGTAACGGGAGGCTTCAATGAAACAGGGAAATGCACTTCCAATCATCTCCCAAGATGGTCTGACAGTCTATTTGCAGCGCATCCGCCGTTACCCCATGCTTACACCTGAACAGGAAACGACGTTTGCGTGTGAATACCGTGACAATGACGATGCAACTGCCGCAGAAAAGCTGATTACCAGCCATTTGCGACTGGTTGCGAAGATAGCCATGAGCTATCGCGGTTATGGACTTCCGATAAACGAATTGATCTCCGAAGGCAATGTAGGCCTGCTTCAATCGGTCAAGCGATTTGACCCGGACAAAGGGTTTCGCCTTGCGACTTATGCGATGTGGTGGATCCGTGCCGCAATCCAGGAATATATCCTGCATTCCTGGTCGCTGGTGAAAATGGGCACGACTGCCGCCCAGAAAAAGCTTTTCTTCAATCTGCGGAAACTCAAAAGCCAGATGCAGGCGATTGACGAAGGCGATCTGTTACCGGAACAGGTGGAACTGATCGCGACAAAGCTGAACGTTTCCGAAGACGACGTAATCATGATGAACCGCCGCCTTGCCGGACCGGATCATTCCTTGAATGCGCCGGTACGTATCGACGGTGACGGCGAATGGGTCGACTGGATCGAAAGCAAAGACGAAGATCAGGAAACCCTGTATGGCAGGCGCGAGGAATTCCTGCAAAGGATGAACCTGCTTAAAAGTGCGATGTCGCATCTTAATGCACGCGAACGCGACATCCTTACCCAGCGCCGCCTTATAGACTCTCCGGTGACACTCGAAAATCTCAGCGTGGCATACGGTATCTCTCGCGAACGCATTCGCCAGATTGAAGTGCGCGCCTTTGAAAAAGTACGTAAATCAATCCATACCGATTTGCCGGCCTGATAGCTCTCCGTACCCTCTACCCAACAAAGACTTGCGGCGGACATTTTGTCCGCCGCTTTTTGCTGTGTATTTTACAGAAAGTCAGCTGCCGGACCGGTCAATTTCCTTGATCAGGCTGTCGCCCCACGTCTTGATCAATCCGCGCTGTTTTTTACGCAGCTCCGATACCCGGCGCTGCGCCGACAGGTTAAGAACATTGGCGACAATTGGCGGCATCGCCAGATACAAAAGCCACCCAAGACCGGCCGCGCCATACATGATCGACAAGGCAACGGGCTGGAAAATCTCCTGCGTCGCAACACCAACGTTTTGCGCCCCCTGTTGCCAGATTTCAATGATATAGGGTGCAACCCCTAAAAAATTCAGGCCAAAG